>DOKV01000128.1 GCA_003510765.1 Clostridiaceae bacterium
GAAGAAGAGGTAGAAGGTCTTGAGGTTGAAAAATCTCAAGACGAAGAGGAAGCAAAGGATGATCAAACCATCGATATGAAAGATCTATTTAGAAAGAAAAAAGAGATGCTAGAGACCATCAAAAAGCTGGAAAATGAAAATAGTGCCTTAAAAGAACGGCTAACAAGAATCAGTGCAGAGTATGACAACTTTAGAAAAAGAACCCAAAAAGAAAAAGAAGGATTGTATTCTGACAGCATCGTAGATGTGGTGAAAACCTTACTCCCTGTGTTGGATAATTTAGAAGCCTCTATAAAAATAGAAGCCCAGGATGTGGATTCGGTGAAAAAAGGCGTATCCATGACCTTAACCCAATTTCAGGAAGCTTTCCAAAAGCTAAAGGTTTCTGAAATCGACACAGAGGGAAGCTTTGATCCAAACCTCCACGAAGCAGTGATGCATGTGGAAGACCCAGCCTATGGAGAAAAAGCCATCACAGATGTGTTTTTAAAAGGATATCAACGAGAAGATAAAATCATACGATATAGTGTCGTCAAAGTTGCAAATTAGGAGGAAATAAAACATGGCAAAAGTAATTGGTATTGACTTAGGTACAACAAACTCAGTGGTAGCGGTAATGGAAGGGGGAGACCCAGTCATCATTACAAGTTCTGAAGGGGGTAGAACCACGCCTTCCGTGGTTTCATTCCAAGCCAACGGAGAAAGACTTGTGGGACAGGTGGCGAAAAGACAAGCCATCACAAACCCAGATAAAACCATCGCCTCTGCAAAGAGATACATGGGCACAGATAAGAAATTTAGCATCGAAGGAAAAGATTATACACCACAAGAAATTTCTGCCATGGTGCTTGGAAAGCTAAAGGCAGATGCGGAAGCATACCTAGGAGAAAAAGTGACTCAGGCGGTAATCACCGTACCAGCTTACTTCAACGACTCTCAAAGACAGGCTACAAAAGATGCTGGAAAAATTGCAGGCCTTGAAGTTCTTAGAATCATCAATGAGCCTACTGCAGCATCCCTTGCCTATGGTATGGATAAGGTGGATGAAGCCCATAAGATCTTAGTGTATGACCTTGGCGGCGGAACCTTTGACGTATCCATCCTAGATCTTGGAGACGGTGTATTCGAAGTGCTTTCTACCAACGGAAACACAAAGCTTGGTGGAGATGACTTTGATGAAAGAGTGATGAATTACATCGCAGATGAATTTAAGAAGAGCAATGGTATTGATCTAAGAGCAGACAAGATGGCTCTTCAAAGATTGAAAGAAGCAGCAGAAAAAGCCAAGGTGGAGCTGAGCTCCTCCAATAGCACCTCTGTAAATCTTCCTTTCATCACTGCAGATGCCACGGGTCCAAAGCATATTGACATGACCATCACAAGAGCGAAGTTCAATGAACTTACTGCAGACCTTGTGAAGGCCACCATTGAACCCATGAAGAAGTCCTTAAGTGATGCCGGATTGTCTTTAAATGACATCGATAAGGTGATTCTTGTAGGTGGATCCACAAGAATTCCAGCGGTGATTGATGCCATCAAGGACTTTACAGGAAAAGATCCTTCCAAGGGAGTTAATGCAGATGAAGTGGTGGCCCTTGGTGCAGCCATTCAAGCGGGTGTATTAACCGGTGAAGTAAAGGACATCTTACTACTGGACGTCACCCCACTGACACTTGGTCTTGAAACCTATGGTGGTGTTTCCACACCCATCATTGAAAGAAATACGACCATTCCAACCAAGAAGAGCCAAATCTTCACCACGGCTGCGGATGGGCAAACCTCTGTAGAGGTCCATGTGGTTCAAGGAGAAAGACAAATGGCTCCTGATAACAAGACCCTAGGAAGATTCACCTTGTCTGGTATTGCACCAGCCAAGAGAGGGATCCCACAAATCGAGGTAACCTTTGATATTGATGCCAATGGTATTGTGAAGGTTACAGCAGTGGATAAGGCGACCAATAAGGAAGCCAACATCACCATCACGGCGTCCACAAACTTAAGCGATGATGAAATCGATAAGGCAGTGAAGGAAGCAGAGAGATTTGCGGAGGAAGACAAGAAGAAGAAAGAAGAAGTGGAAGTGAAGAACAACGCGGATCAAGCCATCTATCAGACAGAGCAAACTTTAGAAGAATTAAAGGAAAAGGTGTCTGAAGAAGAGAAGGCGAAGATCACAGAAAAGCTTGAAGTGCTGAAGAACATGAAGGATGGTCAAGATATTGAAGCCATCAAGAAGGCTACAGAAGAGCTAACCAAAGAATTCTACGAAGTATCTTCAAAGATTTACCAAAAGGAAGCAGAAGCAGCGCAGGCGGCCCAAGGAGCTGAAGGTGGAGAAGCACAAGGTGAACCTCAGGGAGACAACGTAGTGGATGCAGATTTTAAGGTTGAGGATGAAGAGTAATAAGGGTATAATACTCTAGGGTTTAATTGGGGATGGGCAAGGTAGTTGTCCTTCCCTTGTTAAGCTATACTCTGTATTTTATGCCTTGACTGAAGGCAGTGCGAAACAATAGGTGGTGTAAGAATGGCAAAAAGAGACTTATATGAAGTCCTAGGACTTCAAAAAGGTGCCGATGAAAAAGAAATCAAAAGTGCTTTCAGAAAGCTTGCGATAAAATATCATCCAGACAAAAATCCTGGTGACAAGGAAGCAGAAGATCGATTTAAAGAAATCAATGAAGCTTATCAAATTCTTTCAGATCCTCAAAAGAAGGCTCAATATGATCAGTTTGGTACCACAGACTTTAATGCAGGTGGTGCAGGTGCTGGGTATAATGCTCAAGATTTTGGTGATTTTGGCGATATTTTCGAATCCTTCTTTGGGGGCGGATTTGGTGGTGGACAGCGAAGAAGAACAGGCCCAAGACGTGGCGCTGATCTTGAATATCGCTTAGACCTGACCTTTGATGAGGCGGTCTTTGGCGTGGATAAAGATATCCACATTACCAGAACGGAAGATTGTGACAGTTGTCATGGATCTGGAGCCAAGACGGGAACATCTAAAGAAACCTGTAAGACTTGTCATGGTTCAGGAACGGTCCGTGTCCAAAGGCAAACGCTCTTTGGCAACATGGTGCAAGAAGCACCTTGTCAAACTTGCGGTGGAAATGGAGAGGTCATCAAAGAACCTTGTGATACCTGCCGTGGAAAAGGTCAAGTGCGTCAAAGAAGAAAAATCAGTGTCAAAGTCCCTGCGGGAGTGGATACGGGGAATGTGATGCCCTTAAGAGGCCAAGGAGATAAAGGTGCCAAAGGGGGTCCATCAGGAGACCTTCATGTGGTGCTCCATGTGAAGCCACATAAGTTCTTCATCCGAAAAGGAGACGATATTTATGTGGATACCCATATCAATATTGCCGAAGCGGCCCTAGGGAAAGAAGTTCGGGTACCCACCATTGATGGAGATGTATCCTATACTATTCCAGCAGGAACCCAATCTGGTACGCTCTTCCGCTTAAGAGGAAAGGGTGTTACCATGGTGAACTCTAGAAGTGGGGGTCGAGGAGACCAGTATGTCAATGTCATAGTAGACGTACCAAAGAAGCTCAACGATGCACAGAAAGAAGCTTTGTATCAGTTCATGGAAGCTTCTGGTCAAATCATCGACCGAGAAGCAAAAGAGGACAAAAAAGACAAGAAAGACAAGAAGAAATTCGGGATCTTTTAGCATCCATGTTGGATGTTTCCATATAAAAGAGTCTCAGGGAAGTTTCCCTGGGACTTTTTATGGCTTTTCGAAGCGTTCTTTTCTTGTGGAGAATTTGTATTATAATAGAGTACATAGGAAGCAGGTTCATGTGGAGGTAACGATGAAAAAGAAACAACTATTGCCCATGGTTTTTGGGGGGTCTATACTGTTGGTACTGGTGCCGCTTTTGTACACCATGGTGACAAAAGAGACGTTGTCGGAGAGCGCCTTGAAAGGGGTGTTTCTTGGGGCAGGCCTATTGGTGTTGGTGGGCATAGGGGTTCATATCTTGGAGCGTAAGACCATGAAGAAATCCATAGTAAAAGAAATGGTGCTCATGGTTGGTATATTGGTGGCACTACTGATGGCCGTTTTTGGCGGTCGAATGGGATAGATGGGAGAGAAATAGATGAGTACATGGAATGAAATCAAATTGGTGATGCATGAAGATGACTTGGAGTACATTCAAGGGATTCTATATACCATGGATGTGAAAGGAGTCTCCATTGAAGACCCTAGAGATATTCTAGGGCGCGAGCAAGGACCTTTAACTTGGGATTTTGCAGACATCAACATTTTTGAGTATGGCAAAGACAAGGCTGTGGTGAAGGCCTACTTCAACATCCATGTGGATGTTCAGGAAGTGGTCAAAGAAATTGAAGATAAAATCAAGGAAGCCAAAAGCTTTGGCGTGCCTTTTCATGGATATGAGATTTTCCAAGAAGAAGTCCATGAAAAAGACTGGGCCAATGAATGGAAGAAGTACTACAAACCCACCAAAATCGGTGAGCGATTTGTGGTGAAGCCCCTTTGGGAAGAGTATGAAAAAGAGGAACATGAAATTATTCTTCATATGGACCCTGGCATGGCCTTTGGCACAGGGACCCATGAGACCACCAGGATGTGTTTGGCGGCCATAGAAACATACATGAAAAAGGATACGGTGGTTTTTGATATTGGCACAGGTTCTGGCATCCTTGCCATTGGGGCATCAAAGCTTGGTGCCAAGGAAGTGATTGGCGTAGATCTGGACATGGTGGCCGTGGACTCAGCCAAAGAAAATGTAAGCTATAATGACCTGACCAATGTGCAGATTCTACATGGCAATCTCATGGACGTGGTGGAGGGAAAAGCCCAGATCATCGTGGCCAATATCATCGCTGAAATCATTGTGGTGTTGGTGAAAGATGTGAAGAAGATGTTGGAAAAAGAAGGGGTATTCATTGCCTCTGGAATCATCAAGGAGAAAGAATCCATGGTTCGAGAAGCACTACAAAAGGAAGGATTCACCGTTAAGGAAGTGCGCTATGACGGTGAATGGGTATGCATGATTTCTCAGGTGGCGCATGCATAAGTTCTTTACAGAGGAAATGGATGAGCAGACGGCTTATGTGCGAGGAGATGACCATAAGCATCTCTTTAAAGTATTGCGATTAAAAGTTGGCGATAAAGTGGTGGTGAATGATTTAAAAGGTCAAGACTATGCTGGAGAGATCCAAGAGATGGACAAGCAATGGACCAAAATCAGCATTCGAGAGAAAATTCTCGACACCAACGAAAGCCCCTTACGGGTGACCCTTTTCCAAGGGCTGCCCAAGGCAGGGAAAATGGATCTTATTGTGCAAAAATGCACAGAGCTTGGGGTGATGAAAATCGTGCCTGTGGATACAGCCCGGGTGGTGGTGAAAAGTGCCCAGGAGTACAAAAAAATGGATCGATTAAAGCGCATCGCCTTAGAAGCGGCCAAGCAGTCTAAGCGATCCACCTTACCAGAGATTGTAGAGCCCATCTCCTTTGAGGATGGTATTAAGATGATGGCGGACTATGATGTGGTGGTGGTGCCCTATGAAAATCAGGAAGATTTTGGGTTTACAGCATTGAAAGAGGCTGTGCCCACCGCAGGGACCATGGCCATTTTTGTTGGCCCAGAGGGTGGCTTCACAGAGGAAGAAATCCATGTGCTTAGGGCTGCCCATGCAAACATCGTCACCTTAGGCAAACGCATACTCCGCACGGAGACGGCGGGGTTTACGGCAGTGGCCATGGCACAATTGCTGTATGGAGATATGGGAGGAAAGAAATAGATGAAAGTTGCATTTCAGACCCTTGGTTGTCGGGTCAATGTCTATGACTCAGAAGCCATGATTGAAATGTTCCAAAAAGATGGCTATGAGCTGGTGGATTTTCAAGAGGTGGCTGATGTATATGTGATCAATACTTGCACCGTGACCAATATGGGCGATAAGAAGTCTAGGCAATACATCAGTAGAGCCAAAAGAACCAACAAAGACGCCACTGTGGCTGTGGTGGGATGCTATAGTCAAGTGAGTAAGGAAGATGTGGTGAACATTCCAGGGGTGGATGTGGTCTTGGGCTCCAGGAATAAGGGAGACATTGTCTTTCATGTAAATCAAGCTAGAGCTGAAAAGAGACAGATTGTCCAGGTGACCGATAAGCTGCTTTTAAACACCACCTTTGAAGACCTAGGGGTTACCAGCTATGAAGGAAAAACCAGAGCTTTTCTTAAAATTCAAGATGGGTGTAACCGCTTTTGCTCCTACTGCATCATTCCCTATGCTAGAGGGGGTCTCTCCAGTAAAGCGCCCAAGAAAGTACTGAGAGAAATTGAAAAACTGGCAGAAGAAGGATTCCAAGAAGTGATTTTATCAGGTATTCATATTGCGTCCTACGGACATGATTTGCCTGAAAAATGCGATTTGTTGGATCTTTTGGAGGAAGTGGAAAAGATTCAGGGCATTCTTCGGGTGCGCATTGGTTCCATTGAGCCCATGTTCTTTAAAGAAGGAAGAATGGAAAGGATTTTAAAGCTCAAAAAGCTTTGTCCTCATTTTCACCTATCCCTTCAGTCTGGAGCCAATGAGACACTGAAAAGAATGAACAGACGCTACACCAAAGAAGAGTTTCAAGAAGTGGTAGAAGAGCTGCGAAAGAAGATGGAAGATGTCTCCATCACCACGGATATCATCGTAGGGTTTCCTGAAGAGACCCAGGAAGAATTCTTGGAAACCTATGAATTTTTACAGAAGATGAAACTGACCAAAATCCATACCTTTAAATATAGTCCGCGGAAGGGGACGCCAGCCTATCACATGAAAGATCATGTATCTGGGGTGGAAAAGGATGCGCGAAGTAAGAAAATCATGGTTCAAAGTGATGCCCATGAAGAAGCCTTCTTAGACAAGTATCTAGGCCATGAGGTGGAGGTGCTGTTTGAAGAAGGGCAAGAGGGCATCCATTATGGATATACTAGAAATTATTTAAAGGTAAAAGTTCAGGCTAAAGAGGGGAAGAACCTCCAAGGACAAATGATCAAGACAAAGATTCAAGAGAGAAAAGGGACGATTTTACTTGGTGAGGTCTAAGTTCAAGGAGCAGTCCTATAGTATTATTTGAAAATCAGGGTATAATGAATGAAAAGGAAGGGAGGCAACGGCATGGATTGTTTATTTTGCAAAATTGCAAAGGGAGAGATTCCTTCTACAAAGGTCTATGAAGATGAACAGCTACTGGCTTTTAGAGACATTGACCCCAAAGCGCCTACGCATATCTTGATCATCCCCAAGAAGCACATCTCCTCTATCAATGCATTGACAAAGGAGGATACGGCTTTAGTGGGTGAAGCGTATCTACTTGTGAAAAACCTGGCAAAAGAAGAAGGCATCGATACTTCTGGTTATCGTGTAGTGGTGAACACGTTACAGGATGGAGGACAAACGGTGGACCATCTTCACTTCCATCTTTTGGGTGGAAGAAGTCTTGGGTGGCCACCAGGCTAAAACCATTGACTGATTCCAATTTATGTACTATAATTACTAATGTGTTATTTTGCCCTAAAGGCTGATATTTATATTTTTAACTAGCGGAGGGAGGGATAATGAATGTCAGAAATCAAAGTTGGAGAAAATGAATCTTTAGAGAATGCACTGAGACGCTTCAAGAAGAAATGTGCAAGATCCGGAATTCTTGGTGAAGTCAGAAAGAGAGAACATTATGAGAAGCCAAGCGTAAAGAAGAAGCTAAAGTCCGAAGCTGCAAGAAAAAGAAAGTTCAAGTAATTTTCTTTTTAAAAGAAGGTGTGATCAAAGTATGATCAAAGAACAGATTCAGAATGACTGGAAGGCGGCTTTAAAAAGCAAAGAGAAACAGCGAGCCAGTGTATTAAGCATGGCCAAATCAGCGATTCTTTATGCTGAAAAAGAAGCGAAGTCTTCACTTTCCGAAGAACAAATCATAGAAATTCTCGCCAGAGAAGTGAAAATGAGAAGAGATGCTGTGGCGGAGTTCCAAAAAGGTAACAGAAATGACTTGGTGGAACAAAGCGAATTCGAAATAGAAACTTTATTAAGTTATCTACCAAAGCAGTTAAAAGAAGAAGAAATAATTGAATTGGTTGAGAATACAGCTGTAGAAATCGGAGCAAATAACATGAAAGACATGGGGAAACTCATGGCAGCACTCAAACCATTGACCACAGGAAAAGCCGATGGCAAACTTGTGAGTACCCTGGTGAAGAACTACCTAATGAAATAAAAAATGGCTCATCTTGTTTCTTAGAAATAAGGTGAGTTTTTTTGCTTAATTTTACTGAAATCCTATCTAGGAGACATAAAGATGCTTATAATAAAAGGAAAGATCTAGGACGCTAAGTTCCTAGGATATGAGGTGAAAAGAATGTTTCAAGCGTGGATGCTCATAGAAGAGCAAGGAGAAGTAAAACTCCTAAAGAATAACTGTGAAGAGAAAGAACTTTTGGCTGGAGAAGTGCGTGTACGGGTCCAGTACTCTGGTATCAACTATAAAGATCGTTTGGCTTGTGATCCTAAAAGCCGCGTCGTACGAAGCTTCCCCATGGTCCCAGGCGTTGATTTTTCTGGCATTGTGAAAGAGAGTGCGGATCCGAGGTTTCAGCCGGGGGAAGAAGTCTTTTTGACAGGCTTTGGCTATGGAACAGATCGCTTTGGGGGATATCAAGAACAGGTGGTGGCCAAGGCTGAGCATCTGTTAAAACTGCCTGAAGGGATGACCCTCAGGGAAGCTATGATCTATGGTACTGCGGGGCTTACAGCGGCCATGTCCGTGGATGTCTTAAGCCGTGGGTTAGGCTCATTGAAAGAAAAAAGCATCCTTGTCACTGGCGGCACTGGTGGGGTAGCCCTTCACAGTATTCTTCTTTTAAATACCTTAGGTGCACAGGTGACTGCGGCCACACGAGACCCAAAGCGAGAAGGGCTCTTAAGAGCTCTGGGGGCAAAAGACGTGATTCTTTTTGATACCTTGGCAGAGAAGAAAAAGCCCCTTGCTAAAGAGCGCTGGCACGGCGTGGTGGATACCACAGGCGGCAGTGCGTTAGGAGAAATGTTGAAGGAAGTATCCTATGGTGGCGTGGTGGCAGCCAGTGGAAACCTTTCAGGGATTTCCTTTGAGACGACTGTTTTTCCTTTTATCCTAAGAGGGGTAACTTTACAAGGCGTGGATTCGGTCTCCGTTCCTTTGGATAAGCGCAAGGAGCTTTTCTTGCGGTTATCCAAAGAATGGAAAAGTGAGAAGCTTGAGCACTTTCCTGTGGAAGAGATCTCTTTTGCGCAGTTGGGAGAAGCGCTGGGTCAAGGACAGAGAAAACCTGGTAGAACTTTGGTGCACCTTAGATAGAAAGCTGTTCTTGTGGTAATTGGGAGAAGGATTTGATAAACTGAGTATAAGGGGAAGTATCTCCCTTTTAAGGGAACTGAAATATACAAGGCTTTTTCGAAGGAGAATGTATGAAAATAGAGAAGAAAAACTGGTGGCGGATGGGGATTTTTGTCTTGTCCATGGTGATGACCTTTGTCATCTTGTTGACCAGCATTGTAAACAAGAAATACGATCTCACAGTGGGAGATATTGCACCGATAGATTTCCGCGCTACGGTGGATTTGGTGGATGAAATGACCACGCAAACCCTCATTGAAGATGCGGTGAATTCTGTTCAAAACCAATATCGACAAGAACTTGAAGTGCGAAGAAATGCCTTAAGGGAAAACAATGAGTTTTTCAATGGCATCATCAATGCGAGAAATCCCTTGGTGGAAATGGATGAAATTGCGGAAATGCTAGCTGGAAGAGGGACCTATGGTCTTACAGAAGAAGGGTATCTGGCACTATTGTCTTTGGATAATAGTGATTTACGCTATGCGTTAAACACCATCAATAATGGCATCAATAAAATCTATGAAAGTCCCTTGGAAGAGGATGATGAAAGCAAGCTCCTACGATCTAGGACCGAGCTTACAGATCTTGTGGACAGCTTCAGTTTTAATGACTTTGCCAAAGATGCCATCAAACAGTTTGTGGTAACCCTTGTGAAACCAAACTATTTCTTTGATGAAGAAGCCACAGAAGCACTAAAGGAAGAGGCGAAGTCAAGCATCTCTCCTGTGATAATCAAAAAGAATCAAACCATTGTGAAGGAAGGAGACCCGGTGACAGCCACTCAATTGGCGTTGTTATCGGAGCTTGGCTATCTTAATGATAGTGGAAGAAATGCGCTTCCCTATGTGGGGCTTTCCGTGGTGGTCATCGCCATTCATTTCATTGTGGTTTTCTATTTGAAGCGGTTCTATATAAATGTATATGGAGACCTAAAAAGAGTCGCGCTGATATTCCTTTTGCTGAACTTGAACCTAGCCTTGGCGAGGGTGATGGTGATCATCAGCCCCTACATTGTCCCCTATACGTTTTTACCCATGCTGCTTACCATCTTGATCAAGAAAAGAGTGGGACAGAGCTTGGCTCTCTTTAGTGCGCTTTTACTGAGCATCGTCACTGGGTTTAACGTGCAGGTGCTACTGATGTTGATGCTCACATCGATTTTGGGTGTGGTATTTATTAATAAGGTAGAAGAGAGAAATGATATTTTAAAATCGAGTTTCTATATTGCGGTGGTGGCCTGGATCGTTTCCTTAGCCTTTGGGTTCTTATTATCCAATGCTGTGATGGATTCCTTAAGGAACTCTCTCTTTGTGGTCAGTGGTATTCTTTCATCGGGCATATTGGTCATCGGATTTTTGCCCTTTATTGAGAGTGTCTTTAATGTGGTCACAGAGATCAAACTACTTGAGCTGGCCAATCCCAATCATCCTCTACTTAAGAGACTTCAGATGGAAGCACCTGGGACCTATCATCATAGCATCATGGTGGGGAATTTAGCGGAGGCAGCGGCAGAAGAGCTTCATGCAAATAGCATTCTTCTTCGGGTGGCAGCTTACTATCATGATATTGGTAAACTCTCCAGACCTCAGTTTTTCAAGGAAAATCAAATTGGTGGTAAAAATCCTCATGATGAGATCAAACCCAATTTATCCACCTTAATCATCATCAATCATGTGAAAATTGGGCTAGAGATGGCTGAAAAAGCAAAACTTCCCAAGGAGATAAAAGACCTCATTGCCCAGCATCACGGCACCACATTGGTGAAGTACTTTTACTTCACCATGAAAAACAATGCGGAAGATCCAGATGAGATCAAGGAAGAAGACTATAGGTATCCAGGTCCCAAGCCGAAGACGCGAGAAGCGGGGATTATGATGCTCGCGGACAGTGTGGAAGCAGCCGTGAGAAGCATCTCGGAACCTACCCAAGGGAAAGTGGAAGCCATGGTCTATAAGATTTTTAAAGATAAGCTAGAAGATGGACAGTTGGATGATTGTGACATCACCTTCAGTGATGTGTCCAAAATTCGCAAGAATTTCTTAAAAACCTTTAGTTCCATTTATCATGAGCGTATTGAGTATCCAGAAGATAAAAGAAAAAAGAATAGTCTATAGGAGCAAAAAATAATGATTCACATTGAAAATGAGCAAGAACAAGTGATGGTGGAAGTCTCTTTGCTTGACACCATAGAAGAAAGCATCACCTATGCTATCAAAAGTCAAGGGCTTACCATGGAGGCTGAAGTCAGCGTCCTCTTAGTGGATAATGAAGCCATCCGTGAAATCAATAAAGAACATCGTCAAAAGGACCAGGAAACAGATGTCTTATCTTTTCCTATGATTGATTTTCCTGAGGGAGAGACCTTTAAAGATACTGCCAAGGAGAGGGTCTTTGGCCCCGCGTACTATCATGGAGAAGCGCTTCTACTGGGGGATGTGGTATTGTCCATGGAAAAAGCCGAGGCTCAAGCAAAGGAGTTTGGTCATAGTTTAAGAAGAGAAGTGGCTTATTTGGTGGTCCATTCGATTCTTCATTTACTGGGGTATGATCACATGAACCCCGAAGATCAAAAAAAGATGCGCCATGAAGAAGAAGAAATTCTTCAGGCACTAAAAATTCAAAGGATTTAGGTGGTACACCTATGGATATGAAGGGATTATTAGACAGCTTTAATTATGCTATTTCAGGGTTCATCTACGCAGTTCGGACCCAGAGGAATATGAAAATCCATATGGTAGCAGCCATAGGCGTGATTCTTTTTTCCTTGTTTACCAATATTACCAAAGCGGAATTGTTGGCACTTTTTATCAGTATCACCATGGTGATGTCTGCAGAGCTCCTTAATACTGCCATTGAAAGTGCCATTGATGCTACCACGAATCATTATCATCCCTTGGCGAAGATTGCGAAAAATGCAGCGGCAGCAGCAGTGCTACTTACAGCGATGAATGCACTGGTGGTGGGGTATTTTATCTTTTGGGAAGAAATTACCACGTTCACCTATCGTGGGGTACAGCTCATTAAACATTCAAGCCCCTATTTGGTGTTGGTGATTTTAATCATCGTAGCTTTATCTGTGATTCTCACCAAAGCTGTGGTGGGAGAAGGAACACCCTTAAAAGGAGGTATGCCTTCAGGCCATGCGGCCATAGCCTTTAGTTTGGCAACCATCATCAGTTACTTGTCAGATTCCACCATCGCCATCACCTTGAGTTACCTCATGGCGGTGATTGTGGCACAATCTCGAGTGGATTCAAAGGTACACTCCATCAAAGAGGTTTTGGTAGGAGGGGTGCTGGGGTTTTTAGTCACCATTCTGATTTTTAGGGTTTTTGCATTATAATAGAAGAAATAGAAGAAACAGAAGAAATAGAAGGAAAAGAGGGAATATTATGTATCAAGAATTAATCGAAGCAGCGTTAGAAGCAAGAGAACATGCCTATGTGCCCTATTCAGGTTTTAAGGTAGGTTCAGCAGTGCTCATGGAAGATGATACGATTTTTAGTGGGTGTAACATTGAGAATGCCTCTTATGGGGCCACCAACTGTGCGGAAAGAACAGCCATCTTTAATGCTGTGTCCCATGGGCATCATAAAATAAAAGCCATTGCAGTGGTGGGAGATGTGCATAATTTCACCTATCCCTGTGGGATTTGCCGTCAGGTGATGGTGGAGTTTGCGGATAGCAAAGAAATTCCTGTGATCATCATCAAGAACAAAGAGGAGTATTTGGTGAAAACCATGGAAGATATTTTACCTGGTGCATTTACAAAGATTGACCTGGATAAGGAAAAGGAAGTAAAACATGTTTAAATCTGGATTTATTACGGTTGTTGGAAGACCTAATGTAGGGAAGTCTACGCTCATCAATCACTTGATGGGAGCGAAGCTATCCATTGTCTCTAATAAACCTCAAACCACAAGAAAAAATCTCAATGCCATCTATACGGATGAGGATGCGCAAATCATTTTCGTGGATACGCCTGGAATCCATAAGGCGCAAAATAAGCTTGGGGAGTATATGGTTAATGTGGCCAAGGAAACATTAAATCAAGTGGATTTGGTGATTTTCATCACCACAGCCACGGGAGGAATTCACCCAGGGGATGCCAAGATCATGGAAGAACTCAAAGGGTTGAAGACACCAGTATTTTTATTGGTGAATAAAATCGATGAATTTACCCAAGATAAAGTGGCTAAAACTCTTGAGCTTTATGCAAAAGAGGTAGACTTCACAGAGATCATTCCCATTTCAGCGCTGAAAGGGAAAAATACAGAGGACCTTCTAGACATGGTAAAAAAGTTTATGCCAGAAGGCCCCATGTATTATCCAGAGGATATGGTGGCGGATGTTCATCTAAGATTTATGGCTGCTGAAACCATTAGAGAAAAGGCTTTAAAACTACTACAACAAGAAATTCCCCATGGGATTGCCGTGGAAATTACCAGTATGAAAGAAAAAGAAAATGGTAATTGGAGTATCGAAGCGGATATCATCTGTGAAAAAGACTCTCACAAGGGCATCATCATTGGCAAAGGTGGCCAAACATTGAAGAAGATTGGCACATGGGCTAGAGAAGATATGGAAGTGTACTTAGAGGGGAAGGTAGACCTGAAGACTTTTGTTAAGGTCAGAAAAGAATGGAGAGATAACCAAGCGCTCTTAAAGGAGCTTGGGTATAAAGAGTAATGCAAGAAAAGCTAAGAGGGATCATCTTAAAGACCATGGATTACAAAGAGAAAGATAAACTTATGTGGGTCTTTACAGAAGAGCGGGGAAAGATTTCGGTGCTTTGTAAAGGGGTGCGTGCTCCCAAAAATAAATACCAGTCATTGATCCAACCCATGCTTTTTGGAGAGTTTTTACTTTTTAAAGGGAAAACACTATACAGCTTCAATGAAGGTGCTGTGGTGCATAGTTTCTCTTCTTTAAAGGGCTCCTTGGAGCTGTTGACCTATGCATCTTATTATTTGGAAATGGCAGATATCGTAACCTTGGATGAAGAAGTACAACCTTATTTGTATCGTAATCTGGTCACGGTGATGTATCTTCTAGAATCTGAAGCTTTGGATGTAGTGCTTTTAACACTTATTTATGAAGTAAAACTCATCACCTTAACAGGCTTTAGAATTGGGCCTCAAGCGGTACCCTTTGGCATCTCCAAAGAGGCCATTGAGGCTGCGGAATACATTTTAAGAAATGAGTATAAAAAAACCTTGGAGCGGACTTTTTCAAAAGAAGTTCTGGATGAGCTGAAAAGGATCACCTCCTATCTTATTATGGAGAATTATCAAAGAAAGCCTAAAAGTTTAAGTTTATTGAAGTATATGTAACAGATAGATTAAAAAGGAGGAAATGACATGGAAAGAACGGCGGATTTACTAGCAAAGGTAGATGAGGTGCGTAAAAGAATAAAGGTATCTTATGAAGAGGCAAAACATGCTTTAGATGTATCTGAGCAGGATACCTTAGCAGCGGTGATTTATCTTGAACGTGAAAAAGGTGAACGCTACGATGACTTGAAAGAGTATAAAGACAAAACCGTTGAAAGCATCAAAAAAACCAGTGGAGAAATGGTGGTTTTTTCTTTCCATGACAAATCCCTGGAAGCGCCACTTCCTGTAGCGCTGATTGGAACCCTACTTTTGGCTAGGAAACCAAAACTCCTCATGGGTCTTGCAGGAGGAATTCTGGCTTTTGGTGTGGATGTGAAACTCCAAAGAGGGGAAAAAGAAATCTATTTAACGAAACCTGTTCATGACAAATTAAAAGGATTGGTTAGTGCTTTTGGGCTAAATAAAAGCACAGTAAAAAGGAGATTTGGTGGTGTATCTGAGAAAATACATTTTAAAAAAGTGAATCATGATGAAGATGATTTTCACGGATACTTTTCACCAGAACTCTATTAATTTCCACATTCTTAATACTCTTGTAAGACTTCTCTGTTATGATAGAGAAGTCTTCTCTTTGGAAGAAGTTCTGTAGAAGTATTACAGTATGTAATCGTAATCATTCTTTGTACCACGAAAAATAAGTGAATAAACTAAAAACCCTTAGAAACATTGTACAATTAAATGGATACCTGTGATATAATATATGAGGATTTTGAAGCGTTTTGCTTCTGAAATTTGTGAACACCCGGTTCTACCGGATTCAAATATATGTGACTACACATAAACGATTGAAAGCGAGGGAAATCTATGTCAAAGAAGTATGTATACCTTTTTAGTGAAGGTGATGCTACCATGAAAAATCTCCTTGGAGGTAAGGGCGCCAACCTGGCAGAAATGACTGCTATCGGAATTCCTATTCCAATGGGATTCACAGTTACAACCGAGGCTTGTAATAAATACTACGATGATGCAAAGGTCATTACACCTGAAATCATTGCAGAAATCCATGCAACCATGGATAAGCTAGAAGAAGTTACAGGAAAGTCTTTTGGTGGAACAAAGAACCCATTATTGGTTTCTGTACGTTCTGGAGCAAGAGCATCCATGCCTGGTATGATGGACACCATCTTAAACCTTGGGTTGAATGATGAAACCGTTGAGGTTGTATCAAAGGAAACTGGCAACGAAAGATTTGCTTATGACTCTTACAGAAGATTCATCATGATGTTTGCAGACGTAGTTATGGATGTAGACAAGAAGGATTTCGAAGAAATTCTTCATGAAATGAAAGAAGAAAAGGGTGTTGAATTAGACACCGAACTTTCAGCAGATGATTTGAAGGATTTGGTTGTAAAGTTCAAAGAATACTACAAGAGCCAAAAGGGAGAAGATTTCCCACAAGATGCGAGAGATCAGCTCATTGAATCTATCACAGCG
Organism: Clostridiaceae bacterium; assembly: GCA_003510765.1. Lineage (GTDB taxonomy): Bacteria > Bacillota > Clostridia > Clostridiales > Clostridiaceae > Proteiniclasticum. The sequence goes on from DOKV01000128.1 coordinate 16,231, forward strand.
GTATTTAGAAGCTGGGATAACCCAAGAGCAAACATCTACAGAAGAATGCATGATATTCCATCCAGCTGGGGAACTGCCGTTAACGTTCAAGAAATGGTATTTGGAAACAAGGGAGAAACATCAGGATCTGGTGTTGCCTTCTCAAGAAACCCTGCAACTGGCGAAAGAAAGATTTTTGCTGAGTATCTTATGAACGCTCAGGGAGAAGACGTGGTGGCTGGTATCAGAACACCAAGACCTATTGAAGAATTAAACGAACAGATGCCTGAAACTTACAAAGAGTTTGTAGACATCGTCAATAAGCTAGAAAACCACTATCATGACATGCAAGACATGGAATTTACCATCGAAGAAGGGAAGCTCTACTTCCTACAAACAAGAAACGGGAAGAGAACTGCCCAGGCAGCACTAAAGATTGCTGTGGATATGGTAGAAGAAGGACTCGTGACCAAGGAACAAGCAATCCTCATGATGGATCCAAAGCAATTAGATACTCTTCTTCACCCAGCTTTTGATACAGCTGAAATGAAGAAGCATGAAATCATTGCTACAGGTCTTCCAGCATCTCCAGGTGCTGCAACAGGTAAGATCTGTTTCACCGCTCTTGAAGCAAAGGAAAGACATGAAGCTGGCGAAAAGGTTATTCTTGTAAGACAAGAAACTTCACCAGAAGACATCGAAGGAATGATCGCTGCTGAAGGTATTCTTACTGTTAGAGGTGGAATGACTTCCCATGCTGCGGTAGTTGCTAGAGGAATGGGTACATGCTGCGTAGCTGGTGCTGGTTCCATTAAGGTAGATGAAAAGAAGAAGACCATGACTATAAACGGAAAGGTATATTCTTCAGATGATTACATTTCCTTAGATGGTAGCATTGGTGATGTATACGCTGGAAACATCCCAACTGTTGAGCCAGAAATTTCAGGACACTTTGGTACCTTCATGGGCTGGGCTGATGAAATCAGAGCGCTTAAGGTTAGAACCAATGCAGACACACCTCATGATGCTGCACAAGCCATCAAGTTTGGTGCTGAAGGTATTGGACTTACAAGAACTGAGCATATGTTCTTTGCTGAAGATAGAATCTTCATCATGAGACAGATGATTGTGGCTAGAACTGAAGAAGCTAGAAGAGCGGCGCTTGAAAAACTCCTACCAATGCAGAAGAGTGACTTCAAGGGCATCTACAAGGCTATGGAAGGACATCCAGTGACCGTTAGATTCCTGGATCCACCACTACATGAGTTCTTACCAACCAAGGACGAAGAAATTGCTAGTCTTGCAGAAGCACTGAAGATTTCTGTTGAAGAACTAAACGGTGTCATTGCTGATCTACATGAGTTCAACCCAATGATGGGTCATAGAGG
>DOKV01000197.1 GCA_003510765.1 Clostridiaceae bacterium
TCATCTTCACCCACCCTCTTTTACTAATTTCTCCCCTTTAGAATACCATAGGAAGCCCTTCACTTAAACGCCTAAAACCATGTGTGATTAAGCTACATGGGTGCCCATTAGAAGTCTTAGAAAAACCTCCACGCCTTTTAGCAGCACCCTTTCTTCAAACTGAAACTTTTCATGATGAAGGGGATACACATAGTCTTTCTCCTCATTACGCGTACCTAGGAAAAGAAAGACGCCAGGAATCTTCTCTTGGTAAAAAGAAAAATCTTCCGCCAGCATCAGCGGCTTTAGGGTCGTCCACTCTGAAGGTTCTAGAAGGTCTACAATGTGGTCACATAGCAAAGGGTCGTTGTACACTTCTTGATAAAAATCCCGAATGGTTAAGTGCACTTCACAAGAAGACAACGTAGTAATCCCTCTGGCAATATTGGAAAGTTCATTTTTAAGCATTTCATAGGTTTTCACATCAAAAGCCCGCAGAGTCCCTTCAAGGAGTGCTTCTCCTGCCACAATGTTTCGGGCGCTACCTCCGATGAACTTGCCCACATGTACCACTGAAGGGGCCAAGGGATTGGTCCAAAGGGACCTAAGCTCTTTGATGGCCCCAAGGATTTTCGCCCCAGCCATAAGGGCATCTATGCCTTCTTCTGGCTGACCTGCATGGGCACTTCGCCCTTTGATCTTTAGATCAAACTCTCCATTTCTCGCCATGAAAGGCCCTTTGCATAGCCCCACCTGGCCTTCTTCTAGACCCGGATAGAGATGAAACCCAAAGATGCTTTTCACCATGAGCTTTTCTAGAATACCGTCTTCCATGATAATCTTCGCCCCGCCAGGTCCTTCTTCCGCTGGCTGAAACACCAAAACCACACTCTTTGGTAAGTCTTCCCTCTTTCTTTTGCTGAGCACTTTGGCAAACCCCAAGAGCATGGCCATATGGCCGTCATGGCCACAGGCATGCATCTGCCCTTCATGTTTCGATGCAAAGGACACCCCTGTGGCCTCCTTTACTGGGAGTCCATCCATATCCGCTCGAAAGGCCACAGCTTCCTTTATCTGACCTTCTATATGCACCACCCACCCCGTATGGGCTACAGAAATGGGCACAAAGCCATAGGACACCAACTTGTCTTTTATGTAGGCAGAAGTTTTAGGCAAGTCAAAGGCCAGCTCTGGCATCTCATGTAAATCTCTTCGTATGGTCTTCACCTCTTCATAGAGCGCTTGATCCCTATCCATGGTTATCCCCTCCTTCGTTCTTCAGTGAGTTCTTGAAGGATGTCTCTAAGAATCCTAAAAAACACATCCATCTCATGTTTCCCTAAAGTCAGCGCTGGGAGAAGCCTTACCACATTTTTCCCCGTGACATTTAAGAGAAGCTTCTTTTGGAAGGCGCGATCTTTGATCTCCTCAGCATACTCTGTCACCAGCCCCACCATATACCCTCTTCCTCGAACTTCTGTGAGGATGTGAGGATAGGTCTTTTTAAGACCCCTTATCCCTTCTTCAAATCGCTTCATGGATCCCTCTAGCCCCTCTTGAAAAGAGGGAGCCAAAAGGGTTTCCAACATCCCAACGCCGCCTGCACAAGCCACAGGATTCCCCCCAAAGGTGGACCCATGGTCTCCTTTTTGAAGAACCTCTTCCACCTCTTCTGATAGAAGAAGAGCCCCCAAAGGCAGTCCCCCGCCTAAGCCTTTGGCCAAAGTCATGGCATGGGGCTTTAAAGAAAACCGTTCATGTGCAAAAAAGGTGCCTGTCCGATAAAGGCCTGTTTGCACCTCATCTACTAAAATCAACGCTTGAAATTTCTTGCTGAGTCTTTCCACCTCCAAGGCAAAGGCCTCCTCCATTTCCACCAAACCGCCCTCTCCTTGAATTACTTCAAAGACGATGCCACAGGTGTTTTCATCCACAGCTTCTCTCAAAGCGTCCACATCATTCATGGGGATGTGGGTGATAAAAGGCAGATCTTCCCCAAAGGGTGCTCGATAACCTTTGGTTCCCGTGAGGTGCATGGCTCCAAAGGTACGTCCATGGAAGCCCTTTTCTAGGGCGATGAGGTTCTTTTTTTCTTTGGACTTACGAAGGCCATACTTCAACGCCAACTTTAGCATGGCTTCGTTGGCCTCTGTACCAGAGTTTGCAAAAAACACTTTCTTTGCAAAGGAATGACTTACTAGTAACTTGGCCAAAGACACCGTGGAGGAAGCCACAAAGTAATTGCTTAGATGCATAAAGGCCTCCATTTGCCTCTGCATTTTTTGAAGTACCGCTGGATGATTATGGCCTAAGGTCTGCACGGCAATGCCTCCATAAAAATCCAAGTACCGGTCTCCTTTTTCATCAGTGAGCCAAAGACCTTTGGCTTCTTTCACCACCAAGGGTAGCCTTTTGTATAGGTTTAATACATAGGTTTCATCTTCCTTTATTAGGTCCATGGGCTCACCTCAAATCTTCCAGAATCTTCGTCTTCTCCTTGGTTTTCTCATCTTTTCTTTTGATCACCCGGGCAGGGGATCCTGCCACAACTGTTTCAGGGGGCACATCCTCTGTGACAATGGCGCCAGCCGCCACCACAGCATTTTCTCCCACCCGGACGCCTTCTAGAATCACCGCATTAGCCCCTACTAAAACCCCATCTTCTAAAATCACCGGTGTCTTGGAAGGTGGCTCTAAAACCCCTGCAATGACAGCGCCTGC
>DOKV01000040.1 GCA_003510765.1 Clostridiaceae bacterium
ATGACCTTGGCCAATGGCAAAGAGGTGTATGTGGTGATGCGCTACACAGAAGGGTGTTATGGGAGAGGGCAAGGGGAAGAACTCATGGAAAAATATGACACCCTCTATGGTCCGTTGTTAAAGGACCATCCCATGATCTTGGAAGAGAAGAAAACCAAAGCATTTTTCATGGAAGAGTATCGGTTCATGAGAACACTCCTACACTTGAAGGAGGACACCTATGTGGTGGTGGTCTATCCCAAGGAAAATTATCACCTGAGAAGGCATGCCCTAAAGCTTCGAGGAGAAGCTTTAACCAAGGAAGGACAAGAACATTTTATTCCAGTGGTTTGGGAAGAGCTCCTAGAGAGCCTCCTTCGACAGCTGAAAAGTAACCATGTGGCCAGCTACTACGAAACCTGGTTCAAAGACAAATACTTCCGCTACTAGGCCTTTGAAGAAAAAGGAGAGAAATTCATGAGGCGAGAAACTTATCTAAAGATGCGATCCTTTATCTACAAAAATGCAAGACCGCTGGACCTGTATCGGTGGCAGGTCCATTTTGAAGGGGGTAATCCCTTGCAGGTGGTCCACGCCCTGGGGTTTTATCAGAATGAAGATGGGGGTTTTGGACACGGATTAGAACCGGACAACTTTAGCCCTCACTCCACCCCCATCACCACCAACCATGCCATAGAGATGTTGAAAGAAATAGGCTTTCAAGACAAACACCATCCCATGGTGCAAGGAATCTTGTCTTATTTGGCCTCGGGAAAAGCCAAGCACCAGGGAAGATGGCTCTTCTCTGTGCCTGAGACCCTAGCCTATCCCCATGCTCCTTGGTGGGATTCAGAGGCATCCTTTGGCACCTTTAGTCGCTATAATCCCACAGCACCGCTCCTTCAGTTCATATTAGACTTTGGAGATTATGCATCTGATCTGTATCTCTATGCCCTCAATGAGTTGGAGAACCTGAAAAAAGACTTCATGGAAGAAGAGGAGCCGTCCATGCATGATCTCATAGCCTTAGCCTCTTTACGGCCCTATTTGGATGAAGAACACCTCCATGCCCTAGAGGAAAAACATATGGAAAAGGATCCCCAAAAGTTCCAGGACTATGTGCTACGGCCTACCCTGGTCATAGAGGGAAAAGAGCATCCTTTGTATGAAAAGCTCAAACCCTTGGTGGAAAAAGATTTGGATGATCTGGAAAGCCAAATAAAGGAGGAGGGGTTTGTGGACATCAATTGGGCTTGGGGAAGCTATCCAGAAGAGTTTCCTGTGGCTAGGCATCAGTGGAGAAGTCACAGGACCATTAAGACGCTCTTGCTGCTCAAAGCCTTTGGTCGATGGGATCTAGAAGAGTAGCGTTGGCAAAGAGACAAGCTTTAACGAAGGGCCACGCCGATACATGGCACGTTGGGAGAAGACCCCCTAAGAAAAAGGGTACTTCTCCTTTTTTCTTTTTAGTCCTCTGGTATAATGAGAAAGAATAGTACGAGCAAAGGAGAGAAAGGTTTTGGACACCCATACACTCATGAAGCACTGCACCCTCTGCCCAAGGGACTGTGGGGTGGATCGCACAAAGGGAGAAACAGGGTTTTGCGGCGTTACCCAGAAGGTTTTGGTGGCTAGAGCAGCCCTCCATCCCTGGGAAGAGCCTTGCATCTCAGGGGAAAGAGGCTCTGGAACCGTATTTTTCTCCGGCTGCCCTTTAGGGTGCATCTTTTGTCAAAATCACACCATCGCAAAGGGTCTCTATGGGGTGGAGGTCACCGTACAAGAATTGTCGGAGATCTTTCTTTCTTTGGCAAAGAAAGGGGCCCACAACATCAATTTGGTCACCCCTACCCAGTATATTCCTCAAATTAGAGAAGCGCTGCTGTTGGCTAAAGAAGAAGGTTTAGGGATCCCGGTGGTCTTTAACAGCAGTGGCTATGAGAAGGCTTCGTCTTTAAAGATGTTGGAAGGACTCATTTCGGTGTATCTCCCGGACTTCAAATATGTGGATAAAACATTGGCCAAAGCCTATTCTTTTTTACCCAGTTACAAGGAAGAAGCCTTGGAGGCTATAAAGGAGATGTTTCGGCAAACCGGGCCACCGGTTTTCGATGACCAAGGTATGCTCCTACAAGGCACGTTGGTTCGCCATTTGAGTTTGCCTGGAAGCCTTGGGGATTCCAAAGATGTGTTGGAGCTTTTGGTGGAAACCTTTGGGGAACAGATCCTCCTAAGCATCATGAATCAATATACCCCAGTAAAGGTCCAGAAAATTCATACCGCCCTGAATGAAACTTTGTCAAAGGAAGATTATGAGGAATTGGTTGGCTATGCACGGCTTCTAGGGATTAAACAAGCCTATATCCAAGAGGAGGGGACCATGGAAGAAAGCTTTATTCCCCCCTTTGACGGAGAAGGGGTATGATAAGACATAAGGGAAGGAGGGGGAAAAATGACCCAAAAGGAAGAAGGTCATCTAGCGCATCTACTTTCACTGCTGCTGAAAAAAGAGGTGCTAATTGAAATGAAAAAATACATTCAGCATGGTGACACCACCACCTATGATCATGTACTGGCCGTGGCCAGGGCTGCATTTAAGCTATCCAAAAAACTCCCCTTTGGGGTGTCGGAGATGAGCCTCCTAAAGGGCGCACTTCTCCATGATTTCTATCTTTATGATTGGCATGAACAGGACCCCCAAAGAAAAAGATTTCATGGACTCCACCACCATCGCACAGCCCATAAAAATGCCTGTCGACATTTTCACTTAACGCCCTTGGAAGAAGACATCATTTTAAGACACATGTGGCCTTTGACGCTAAAAATGCCTCGGTCTAGAGAAGGATGGCTGGTGTGTGTGGCGGATAAATGGGTGAGCCTTGAAGATACCTTCAGAAGGACAGAAAGGAAAAACACGTGAAGAATGAACTACAACCCATAGAGCAAATTGAAGCTTTTCAAAAAAACATACACCAGTGGTTTCAAGAAAACAAAAGAGAAATGCCCTGGCGAAGGAATCCTTTGCCCTATTATATTTGGGTATCGGAGATCATGCTCCAGCAAACGAGAGTGGATACGGTGATCCCGTACTTTCATCGATTCATTGAGAAATATCCAGATGTGGAAGCCCTCTCTAAAGCCAAGGAAGAAGAACTGTTGAAGCTTTGGGAAGGCCTGGGGTACTATAACCGGGCCAGGAACCTGAAGATTGCGGCAGAAGAAATCATGACGAAGCATCAAGGGGCACTACCAAAGACCTATGAAGCGCTAAGGGAGCTCAAGGGCATTGGCGAGTATACCGCAGGAGCCATTGCTTCAGAAGCCTTTGGTGAAAAAGAGATTGCCGTGGATGGCAATGTTTTTCGGGTCATGGCAAGACTTATGGGATGCAAAGAGGATCTGAAGAATACCCAGGTGATGAAAGAGCTGAAAAAAGAGGTACGAAGGCTCTTACCAGAGAAGGAGGTGGGAGACTTCAACCAAGGCCTCATTGAGCTGGGCGCACTCATCTGCCTGCCTAACGGGACGCCAAAATGCTGGCAATGTCCCGTGAAGAAGGTGTGCACGGCCTACAAAGAGGATTTACAGCTGGAAATCCCCAAAAAAACCCAGAAGAAAAAACGACGAGAGGAAGAGAAAACCGTACTGATCTTTCGTCACGGCAAAACCTTTGGCCTTAGAAAACGAGAAGAAGGAAAGCTCTTGGCAGGTCTTTACGAGTTTTATCATGAGGAAGGACATCTCTCTTTTGAAGAAGCCCTGGCCTACGTCGAAGAGATGGGCCTGAAGGTGAAAAGTCTTGTGGCTTTGAAAGAGAAGAAATTTCTATTCACCCACATCACCTGGCAGTTGAAGGCGTATATGGTGGACCTGGCATCCCCCATGGAGGGACTCTTATTTGTCTCCAAAGAAGAGATCATCCGCACCTACTCCTTAGCCACTGCCTTTCGGGACTACTTTGAGACCATTTGCCTCATGGAAGAAGCCCGGGAAGAAAAAGAGCGCTAAGCTCTTTTTTTCTTGGCAGGCACAGGGAAATGGGCAGTATTCTTTGTGAAGCCTTCTAGAGAGAGGGAGAAAGGTTGTGAAAGGAGTTCCAAGTAGAGGGAAAGAGTGTTAAAATGTAAAGGTAAACATGATTGAAAATTCTATATAGGGGGAGAGAAAATGGTACAAACAAGAAAAGTGCTCACGGGCAACGAAGCAGTGGCCCGTGGGTTTTATGAAGTAGGTGGGCTACTGGCGTCCAGTTATCCAGGTTCACCCACGGTGGAGCTGTTAGAAGCGGTGAAAGAATATAAGGAAATTTATGCGGAGTTTTCCGTCAATGAAAAAGTAGCTTTGGAAGTGGCCATTGGCAGCTCCTTTTATGGGGCGCGGTCCATGGTGTCCATGAAGCATGTGGGGGTCAATGTGGCCATGGACCCACTGATGACCTTTACCCAGACACCCATGAACGGAGGCTTTTTGCTGGTCACAGGGGATGACCCGGGCATGGCCTCCTCCCAAAATGAACAAGACAACCGCCTCATTGGAAAGTTTGCCAACATGGGCATCTTCTATCCAGGCTCTAGCCAAGAAGCCAAAGATTTTGTCAAAGCAGCCCTACCTCTATCGGAAGAGTATGGCATGCCCATGATGCTGGACATCACCTCCAGGGTTTGCCATGGACGGGGCGTTGTGGAAGAGGGCGAAAGGGAAATCCATAAGCCCAAGGGCTTTACCCCAGACAATACCAAATACACCATGCTGCCACCCATCACCCATGCCAGGCAGTATGCCATGAAAGAAAGGCTAGAGGCATTGGCTGAATATGCCTATGATGCCCCCTTTAACCTCTATGAAGAAGTGGAAGGGGCCAAGGTGCTTCTCATAGCCACAGGGCTTGTGTATCAAAATCTTTTAGAGCTTCAGTTGCCTTATTCCATTTATAGGCCAGGGATGGTCTATCCCTTATCTTCCCGAAGACTCTTAGAACTTCGGGAAAAGTATGATCGGATCATCGTCATTGAAGAGATGATGCCCTTCATGGAAAACGAGCTGAAACTCCTGGGCATTACCTGCGAAGGAAAAGAGTGGTTCTCCTTCACGGGAGAGCTTCATACAGAAGACATTGAAGAAGGACTGTTTAAAGCGGGGCTCCTTACAGAAAAACGCAGCATAGACATGGAGAAAACCTCTGTGGTTTCAAGACCCCCCATGTTCTGCTCCGGCTGTCCCCATAGACCGGTCTTTGACATCTTAAAGAAGATGAAAGTCACGGTGATGGGAGACATTGGGTGCTACTCTATGTCTGTACTGCCAGCCTTTGAAGCTTCCCATACCATGATCAGTATGGGGGCCACCGTAGGCATCACCAAAGGCATGAACAAAGTCATGCGTATGGAAGGCGACGAGAAGCCACTGGTTTCCGTCATCGGGGATGGCACCTTCTTCCACTCCGGCATGACAGGGTTTGCAAACCTCTTACATCAAGTGGATGAGAAAGACAACATGACCTTCATCGTTTTAGAAAATGGCACCACAGCCATGACTGGAGGACAGCATAATGGGTCCTCTGGGAAGTATGATGTGGCGGATGATCTTCATATGGACATCCAAAAGATCCTCAACACCATGGGCATCGACAATGTCCAATATGTGGACCAATTCGACTACAAACTCTTTAGAGACACCTTGAAGGCAGAAGTGAAAAAGACAGGCATCTCCGTGATCATCGCCACCAGGCCTTGCGCCCTGAAGTTTAAGATCAAAGAGCCCCATTACTATGTGGACCCCAAAATCTGTATCGGCTGTAGAAGCTGTGTGAAGACCAACTGTCCACCCATCCGCATGAAGAACTATGAAGGCATTGAAGGATTAAAATCTTCCATTGATCCCAGCATGTGTGTAGGGTGTAGTGTTTGTTCCCAAGTTTGTCCAGTGGGGGCCATCAAACCCTCGAAGATCAAGGAGGCCTAAGTCATGGAGAATAAAAATATCATCATTGCAGGCGTAGGCGGACAAGGCCTCGTTCTTGCCACAAGAATCATCTCAGAAGCGGCCTTTGCCCAAGGCCTTGATGTTAAAACCAATGATGTGGTGGGCCTTTCTCAAAGAGGGGGCACCGTCTGGGGCAGCATCAAGATGGGCGAGAAAGTCCACTCCCCAAACATTCTACCCAAGGGAGCGGACATCATTTTAGGCATGGAACCTTTGGAGGCCCTTCGTTGGAGTCATGGATTAAAGGATGGTGGCCTCATCATCTTAAACACCAATAGGGTTTATCCCACTCCTGTGCTCCTGGAGAAGGACACCTATCCAGAAGAGGCCATTGAAAAACTAAAGGAAACCTATGAAGTCATTGAGATTGATGCCCAAGAAGAGGCCAAAGCTTCTGGAAACATCAAAGCGGCCAACACCATTTTGCTGGGCCTTGTGTCCAAATATCTGGACATCGAGGAGTCTGTGTGGCATGATGTGCTGAAAAGATTTGTGCCCAAGAAAGCTGTGGAAGAAAATCTCGTGGCCTTTAAGAGAGGAAAGGACTATGAAAGAAAATAAAAGGCTGTTCATTGCCATGGACCTAAATTCCGTCCATGGGGAGAACTTATTAGAAACCCAACGAAGACTGAAAAAGGAACTAGACCAAGGCTTCTTAGTTCCTCGGGAAAATTTCCATATGACCTTGGCATTTTTGGGAGAACAAGATGAGGCGGGACAAAAATCCATTGAGGAGGCCATGGATCAGGTGGCGCATAAAACCGCCATCTTTTTGACCTATATGGGCTCCTTGGGGTATTTCTCCTTTGATCAAGGGGATACCCTCTACATGGGCATCAAAGAGAATGAAGGGCTCATGGATCTTGTAACTTCCTTGAAAGAAGCCTTAAGTCATCGGGGATTCCCCATTGAAGAGCGACCTTTTAAACCCCACATCACCCTGGTGAAAAAGGCAAAGCTCTTGCCCAAGGTGCCCTCGGTGGAGGCCCTTGCATCATCCACGCATTTGCCTAAACTCCCCATATTGGTGGATAAGCTGATTCTTTTTGAGAGTCATCTTAGTAAAGAAGGTGCACGCTATGAAAAATGCTATGAGGTGCCTCTCTTGGCCAAAAGACTCGCATCTACCCGATAGAAGAGTATCCTAAAACCCGCGATGAAAGAGCGCACCCTCATCGTGGGTTTTCTTTTCGGAAGGATGGAGTTTAAGGAATCTCTAAGGGAGAGAAGTGAAAATTATACATAAATGCATAAACTGTAATGCTAGGAGGCGTTCATGAAAAATATTGGTAAAATCAGTATGCTGCTGGTGCTTTCAGGAGCACTGGTCTTAATCCTAGGAATGACAAAAGGAGGTTTAGCTGCTTGTCGCAAACTTAAACAAACTTAAACAAAGAGAATATGGAGCGACAAGTTACTCGTTTAGAAGAGTATTGTCGCAGTGGGGGTAAAGATTGTGTAAAATCTACAATGTAGCTATAGTGACACTTGAAAAAACTGAGAGCAAAGCATTTGAACAGGAACTTGCAGAGGATATGGTTACACTTGTTACATCATACTCAGCACGTTATTATGGGCGTAGAGGCGGACGTGGACGGAAGGCAGGTGAACCTATTGTTAAAGACGTTGAAAGTGAGGTTATATCCGACACAGGAGCAGGAGAAGTTGTTCCATAGTTTTGTAGGTTGTTCAAAGTTTGTATATAACTATGTAATACGAAAGCAAAAAGAGAACTACGAGCAAGGAAATAAGTTTATCAATTACTATGACTTTAAGAAGCAGTTTACACAAGATAAGAAGGAGTACTCATTTTTATTGGAGTGCTCTAACCAAACCTTAGATGGTACTATGAGGGACGCATTTAAGGCATATGAGAACTTCTTTGATAAGTCGAGGAAGAAGCTAAGTGGTTACCCTAAGTATAGAACAAGGTACGAGAAAAAATTCTATACCCGTTATGATAAGGTAAAGTTTGGGATTAACCTTGACGCAGTTAAAGACAGAAATACAATAAGTAGAGCATTAAAGAATAAGCCCCCAGATTATGATATAACTAAGCGAGTGTATTTCGAGCGTATAGGTTGGGTAAAAGTAGCAGAGCCAGAGCGTTTTATCGGAATTAACTCATTTAAGAACCCAAGAGTGAAATTTGACGGTAAGTATTGGTATCTAACGGTAGCGGTTGAGTTACACTCACCTAAGATAACACATACAGAAGAGGTTTTAGGGGTAGACTTAGGTGTAAAAGAGTTAGCAATAGTTAGTAATGGAAGTAGATACGCTAATGTAAATAAATCAGTTAAAATGCAGAAGATAGAGAAGCGTAAAAAGCGATTGCAAAGACAGTCATCAAGGAAGTATCAGGCACAACAAACCAAAGGAACTGCGATACAAAAGGGAGAGAAGTTCAAGAAGTCAAATAACCAGAAGAAGTTGGAAGCAAAGATAGCCAAACTTTCACGAAAGCAAGCCAACACGAGGCGTACTCATATATGCCAAGCAGTAACAGATTTAGTGAAAACACATCCACGAGCAATAGTAGTGGAGAATCTGAATGTGGTAGGTATGCTAAAGAATGGAAAGTTAGCGCAGTCAATACAAGAACAGACTTTTGGTGCGTTTTTAAAGCAGGCAGAGTGGAAATGCACACAACTTGGGATAGAGTTAATCAAAGCAGACAGGTTTTATCCGAGCAGTAAGACTTGCAATTCTTGTGGCTATATTCATAAAGAGTTAAAGTTGTCTGACCGAATTTTTAAATGTCCAAGTTGTGCCTATGTGAAAGATAGAGATGAAAACGCAGCAGATAATTTAAGGGATTACGGAAAGTTATTACTACAAACGGCATGAATTTGGGATAGTGTCGAAATATAGAAAAGGAGACCTGAGCGTCGAAAGAGTAATAACTATGTACCTGTCTGACACAGGGAATTTACGCCTGCGGAGAGTGATACCAAACTGGAAAGCTTAGGCTTGAAGGCACTCGAAGAAACAGGAAAAGTAAACTGGTACAAGTATGTATAAGTTT
>DOKV01000065.1 GCA_003510765.1 Clostridiaceae bacterium
TCCGGTTTTACTTGATTTTTATTTTTATACTCTTCGCTGATTTCTTGTAAGGCGGTGATGAGCTTATCCATATTTTCTTGGGTATCCCCAAAACTGCCCACAGCCAGTACATTATAAAGGTCTGATAACTCCATTTGGATGTGATACTTATTAGAGAGAATCATATCTAAATCGTAGCCCGTGATGCCCAGTTCCCGACACGTGATACAAATCTTTGTGGGATCTAGTGCATGGACTCCTGGATTTCCCTGGATTTCCTCTCCAAAGCAGTAAAACCCTTCAATTTTATTCACTTCTGTTCTGACATAAGTGGCCAGTTGGATGGCTTTTTCTAGAAGCTCCTCTCCCTCTAAAGCAATTTGCTTTCTAGAGGTATCTAAGGAAGCCAATAAAATGTAGGAAGGGGAGGTGGTATGGAGGAGATTTAAAATCTGCTGTACCCTTGCAGCGCTGACATACTTGGTCCGCACATGTAGGATGGACCCTTGGGTCATGGCCCCAATGATTTTATGGGTACTTTGTGCACATAAATCTGCACCAGCTTCCATGGCAGACATGGGCAAAGCCTCCGAAAAGGCCAAGTGAGGTCCATGGGCTTCATCTACAATGAGGGGGATGTCATACTCATGAACGATGTCTGCAATCTTTTGGAGCTCTGTGGCTACCCCATAATAGGTGGGATTGATGATGAGTACAGCCTTTGCATGGGGATTCTCTTTTAAAGTTCTCTCCACGGTTTCTGGTGTCACCCCATGAGCGATGCCCAGTTTCTTGTCCAGCTCCGGCTGCATATACACAGGGATGGCCCCACTTAAAATGATGCCTGCCGTAATAGATTTATGCACATTTCTTGGCACGATGATGGTGTCGCCAGCACTGACCACTGACATGATCATGGCTTGGATAGCTCCTGAGGTACCATGGATAGAGAAAAAGGAAGCATCTGCGCCGTAGGCATCCGCCGCAAGCTCCTGAGCCTTTTTGATGGGACCTGTGGGATGGTGAAGAGAATCCACCAGTTTAAACACCGTCACATCTATTTTAAAAGGGTTCTCCCCAATGAATTTCTTAAAGTGTTTTTCAATGCCTTCTCCTTTTTTATGGCCGGGTACATGAAAAGGGATGGTTTCCCGATCCACATATTCCATCAGCGCATCAAAAAGAGGGGTTTCATTTTGATTTAGTTTATACAACTTTTTACCCACCTTCTTTCCCTATACTTAAGTTCAGGAATTCTTTTTCAAAAATAACTATTGAATAATAGCATAATTCCCCTGGTTATACAATGGATTTCCATGGGGTTGTTCACTTTCATTCTATTATATAACCAGAAGATTTTCATCTCTTCATCCAAAGTATTTTTTCTTTTTTTGAAAAATGCCTTCCAGAGGATGAAAACCGTGAAACCTTCATGATATTATTATATAATGTGAATAAAGATCCGAGAAACAAAGGAGGAAGTTATTGATGTCTTACAAAGAGAAATTAGCCCTATGGCTGGAAAGTGACCACATATCCGAAGCCTTTAAGAAGGAATTACGAGAAATCACCGATGAAAAGGAACTGGAGGATCGATTTTATACAGAGCTTGACTTTGGCACTGCAGGCCTTCGAGGTATTTTAGGTGCAGGCACCAATCGCATGAACATCCACACCGTTGGGAAAGCTGCAGAAGGCTTGGCCAGATATTTGGTCAAACAAGAAAGCGCTCCTAGCTGTGCCATCGCCTATGATTCTAGAATCAAATCCGATGAGTTCGCCAAAGTCTCTGCTCTCATTCTTGCAGCCCATGGGGTGAAAGTATACCTTTATGACACCTTGGCTCCTGTGCCACTTCTTTCCTATGCTGTCCGCCATTATGGTGCCAGTGCAGGCATTGTCATCACCGCTTCCCATAATCCCCAAGCCTATAATGGGTTCAAGGTCTATGGCGCATATGGTGGTCAAGTCACCGATGAGGAAGCGGACAAAGTGCTGAAAGAAATCCGTGCCATTGAAAACTTTGAAGATGTTTCCTCCGTTACAGAAGAAGAGGCCCTAGCTAGTGGCCATTTGGTCTACATTGGAGAAGAGGTCATGACCGCTTACACCGAAGCCATCAAAACCCTTACGGTGAAAAAAGAAATGGTGAAAGACCATGCCAAGGACTTAACCATCATCTATACCCCCATCCACGGCTCTGGAAACATCCCTGTGAGAAGGGTCCTTCAAGAACTGGGCTATGAACATGTCCACATCGTCAAAGAACAGGAACTTCCTGATGGTACTTTCCCCACAGCACCTTATCCAAACCCAGAAAACCCTCAGGTTTTTGAGCTTGCTCTAGCACTGGCCAAAGACGTGTCTCCAGACATTATTTTTGGCACAGACCCAGATTGTGACCGTGTAGGGGTCATTGTCAAAGATCGTGAAGGCAAGGATCAAGTCCTTTCTGGCAACCAAATCGGTATGCTCATTACCTATTACCTGTTAACGGCCATGAAAGAAGAACAAACCATTCCAGACAATGGCGTTGTGATTAAGACCATCGTCTCTACGGAAAGTGTTCGTGCCATCACCAAGGACTTTGGGGTGGAATTACTAGATGTGCTCACAGGGTTTAAGTACATTGGGGAAAAGATTGAAGAATACCAAGAGACCAAGGAGAAAACCTTCCTCTTTGGCTTTGAAGAATCCTTTGGCTATTTGGCGGGTACCTTTGTTCGAGACAAAGATGCCGTGGTGGCTTCCATGCTCCTTTGCGAAATCGCCACCTATTATAAGACCAAGGGCATGACCCTTTATGATGGCCTCATGGAAATCTACGAAAAATATGGCTATTATCAAGAGGGTATCGAATCCTTCACCTTGGCTGGAAAAGAAGGACAGTCTCAAATTGCTCGATGCGTAGAACATTTTAGAACCCATACCCTGACAGAAGTGGGGGGCATCAAAACAATCTTGAAAGAAGACTATAAGAAGAAAGAAAAAGTGGATCTATCCACTGGAGAAACTGAAGCCATCACACTGCCTTCTTCCAATGTCATCAAATACACTTTGGCAGATGGTTCTTGGTTTGTGGTGCGCCCATCGGGTACCGAGCCAAAAATGAAAGCCTATATGGCTATAAAGGGCAAGGATTTCTTGGATGCCCAGGAAAAAATGACCACATTCAAAGCCCAAGTGGTTTCCTTGGTCAAAGAGGGACTAAACGCATAACACGGAGTCTTTGGTAGCGCCAGAGAGGAGGACCATTTTTTGGATTATGTAAATCAATTGAAACGACAATTATCCACCCTGATTTTTTTAGAAATCAATAAAAACGTCTTAACGGAGCAGTATCCTTTGGAGGAGCTCCTGCACTTAGAGGAAGATCTATATCTTCCTCTTTCTCCTGAATATATCGCAGAACACATCACAGAAGACTTCACCAAAAACTTACCTTTGGGAGAATTTGTCAAAGGGATGTATTTCGTTGCAGGGGCGGATCCAGTATTTAATCAAGTGGCCCTTTATAAGACCATACTAAGGGCTCTGGAAAGGCAACAGGTGATCAAAGGGTATTCTGTGAAGCTCCTAAAAGAAGAAAAAAAAGAAGAAGCCTTGACCTATTTACTTGGGCTCTATACCATCCATGGTGAAGAGGACGTATTGAAAAACCTCTTGGTGTTACTGGAAGAGCTGAGTTTGAAAAACCAAGAAGTCCTGCCCCTGATGCTGACCTATGCTGAAAAAGCCATGGAAAAAGACCTGTTAGAAGGCCCCCTTTTCAAGGGTTCTGCGCTAAGACTTCAAGGGGATTTTAGAGGGGCACTGTTTTTCATTCGAGAGTATCTACGGCTTGGTGGAGAGGAAACCCCAGAGCTCACTGAAGAAATCGAGTTTTTAGACCGTAAAACCCGGATCACCGAAGGAGAAGAGATTCTTTATGAAGAACCTCAAAAATTTCTAACACTGGTTTTGCCTCTCCTTAGTAGAGAAGAGGACAACCCAAGGCTTCTTCTGATGATTGCCATCGCCTATCGTCTTCTGGGCAATCATGAAAAGGCCATCTACTATCTCAACGATGCCTTGGCTATGGATGGCGCCTATGTGGATGTGTTAAATGAGATGGGCATCAATTATGCAGCCCTTGGCAATTATGAAGAAGCAGCCCAGTACTTCCATAAGATCTTCCAAGACGTACGCACCATTGAGATCCTCACCAACCTCATCATGTGTTACATCAATCTTGGAGATTTCGACAAAGCAAAGGAACATGTAGCCATAGGGGAGCTCATGGACAGTGAAGATGAGATCCTTGTAGAAATCAAAGACTATTTGAAAAAAATCGGACATGAGGTATAAAACTCATCACAAATCCCTATAATGAAAGTAGGGTTGAAACCATTTGACACCAAGGGGATTTTCCCCTATAATACATTTATGAACAAGTGTTCTGTAATCATCAGGACACTAATTACGAGCACACAAGGAGTGAATGTTTTGGCTAATATTAATGCAGATAAAATGAAAGCCCTGGACGCCGCCATGTCTCAGATCGAAAAACAATTTGGCAAAGGGTCCGTGATGAAACTGGGTGCTGATTCTAAGTTGAATCTTGGTGCAATCCCCACAGGATGTCTTGGATTAGACATCGCACTGGGTATTGGCGGTATTCCCAAAGGCAGAATCATCGAAATTTATGGACCTGAATCCTCAGGTAAAACCACTGTTGCCCTGCATTGTATTGCTGAAGCACAAAAATTAGGAGGCATTGCAGCCTTCATCGATGCGGAGCATGCATTGGATCCACAATACGCCAGAAGACTGGGTGTAGATATTGACAACCTGTTGGTTTCACAGCCAGATACAGGGGAGCAAGCCATGGAAATCGCTGAGGCTTTGGTCCGTTCCAATGCCGTGGATTTAGTCATCGTGGACTCCGTGGCCGCTTTGGTTCCACGTGCTGAAATCGAAGGGGAAATGGGCGACAGCCATATGGGGCTTCAAGCAAGACTCATGTCTCAAGCATTGAGAAAACTAGCCGGAACCGTGAGCAAAACCAATTGCAGTATTCTGTTCATCAATCAGCTTCGTGAGAAGATTGGCGTGATGTTCGGGAATCCTGAAACCACTCCCGGTGGACGGGCCTTGAAATTCTATTCCTCTGTTCGTATGGATATCAGAAGAATTGACTCCATCAAAAATGGAGAAGACGTCATCGGAAACCGTACCCGTGTGAAAGTCATTAAGAATAAAGTGGCTGCGCCTTTTAAGATGGCAGAGTTTGATATCATGTACAACGGTGGTATTTCCAGAGAAGGGAATGTCCTAGATGTGGGGGTTAAAGAAGAGATTGTAGACAAGTCTGGTGCTTGGTTCTCTTATGAAGGCACCCGTCTTGGACAGGGCCGTGAAAACTCCAAATCTTATCTTGCCGAGAACCCTCAAGTACTTCTTGAGATCGAAAACAAGATCCGAGAAAAACATGAACTCCCAAAGGTCGCCATGGAGGAAATCATTGAGGCCAAGGAGATTTTAGAACTCATCGTGGAAGAAGAGACCACCCCAAAAGATACCAAGAAATCCAAGAAGAGTGAATAAAAGGGAGCAGGCAAAAGAACAATTTTTGCCTGCTCTATTTTCATGGACATTGTTCACAAATAATTCGTGGTTTCCATTTACCTTGAGAATGTCATGAAATCGCTATCATTAAGCATCTGGCAAGGATTTTTCTCTTCTTTAAGTATTTGACACTTATTAGGGGATAAGATACAATAAATTTGTATTGGTTTATCAATTATCACAGTGAGAATGATATGCACTTCCAAGCTTTCACATTTAGCTATAAAAAATGACTAAAAAAGCAAGGGGGTGTAAATATGAGCACAGAACAAATCGCTATTATTATAACCGGTGTGGTTACAGTAGTAGTCGCAGGTGCCATAATTTTATATTTAGCAAATAGTAAATTGAAAACAGCCAAGGATTTTCTTGGCAAAGCAGAAACTGACAGCAAGAGACTTTTGGAAGATGCCAAAAGAGATGCAGAAGCCCTACAAAAAGAAGCCGCTTTGGAAGCAAAGGATGAAGCCTTTAAGCTAAAATCAGAGGCAGAAAAAGAAGTACGCGAAAGACGAAGCGAAGTCCAAAGACTTGAAAAAAGAACCATTCAAAAAGAGGAATCTTTAGACAAGAAATTAGATCAGCTGGAAAAGAAAGAAGAAAATCTGCAACAAAAACTTCAAGATCTTAGCGTAAAAGAAAATGATGCCGAAGAACTCCTTTCCAAACGCAGAGAAGAACTGGAACGAATCGCCAGTTTGTCTCAAGAAGACGCCAAAAAGGTATTGATGGATGAAGTACGTGGAGAAGTTCAACGAGACTTAACCATCATGGTGAAGGAAATGGAATCCAAAGCCAAAGATGAAGCAGACAAAAAAGCACGAGAAATTGTTACCACTTCCATTCAGCGTTGTGCGGCAGATCACGTATCTGAAACTACTGTCCATGTAGTATCCCTGCCAAATGATGAAATGAAAGGAAGAATCATCGGTCGAGAAGGTCGGAACATACGAACCTTGGAAACGCTTACAGGTGTTGATCTCATCATTGATGATACCCCTGAAGCAGTCATCCTCTCAAGTTTTGATCCGATTAGAAGAGAAGTTGCAAAACTGACCCTGGAGAAGCTTATTGTAGACGGAAGAATTCATCCTGCTAGAATCGAAGAGATGGTGGACAAATCCAAAAAGGACGTGGAAAACCAAATTAAAGAAGAGGGCGAACAAGCTTCCTTTGAAATTGGGATTCATGGCATCCATCCAGAACTACTCAAACTACTTGGTAGGCTAAAGTTTAGAACCAGTTATGGTCAAAACGTACTGAAGCATTCCATAGAAGTAGCCAATCTTGCAGGCCTTATGGCTTCCGAACTCGGTTTGGATGTCACCTTGGCCAAAAGAGCAGGTCTACTCCATGACATCGGCAAAGCCGTAGATCATGAGGTAGAAGGTCCACACGCACTCATTGGTGCAGATCTAGCAAAGAAATATCATGAATCCGCACTGGTAGTCAATGCCATCGCTGCCCATCATGGAGATGTTGAAATGATGTCCATGGAAGCCGTTCTGGTACAAGCAGCAGATGCAATCTCTGCAGCAAGACCTGGTGCAAGACGTGAAACTTTAGAAAACTACATCAAGAGACTACAGAAATTAGAAGAAATTGCAAATTCTTACGAAGGCGTAGAGAAGTCATATGCAATTCAAGCTGGAAGAGAAATCAGAATCATTGTTAAACCTGAAGTGGTTGACGATGCGGGCGCCATGCTCATGGCACGATCCATTGTGAAGAGAATCGAGGAAGAAATGGAATATCCTGGACAAATCAAGATCAATGTCATTCGTGAAACCCGTTCCGTTGATTATGCAAAGTAATCCTTAGTGGATTCTCAAATCGAAATGAAGAAGAGCAAGTCATCATGACTTGTTCTTTTTATGTACAGGGGAAAAGGGGAGGCTCGTGTTGACGCCCATTTGCTTCTTCCTTATAATGAACACAGCGTAAGATAAAGGTCTGGTCCTCCAAGGACCAATTTTCTCCCTTTATTACAGAAAGGACATTTCATGGCAACTTTTTTTCTCGCCATCATATATTTGGCTTTTATTGGTCTTGGTCTTCCAGATTCGGTGCTCGGTGCATCTTGGCCTACCCTTCATAGTAGTCTCTCCATACCCGTGAGCTATGCAGGGATCCTCTCTGTGATGACCACCGCGGGCACCATCCTCTCCAGCTTCATGAGTGGAAAGGTTACCAAGCGATTTGGTACTGGGAAAGTCACCCTCATCAGTGTGTCCATGACTGCTATGGCACTCCTGGGATTTGCCCTGGCGCCTTCATTTTGGGTACTCCTTCTACTAACCTTGCCTTTAGGCCTTGGTGCTGGCTCTGTGGACGCAGCATTGAACGGCTATGTAGCCCTTCATTATGAAGCCAAGCATATGAGTTGGCTCCATAGCTTTTGGGGCGTAGGGGCCACCTTAGGCCCCATGATCCTCTCTTTATTCCTCTTGCAACAAGAAGGGTGGCGAAAAGGATACCTTTTCATAGGGTTCATCCAAGGATTCATTGTGCTTATGCTCCTTCTCACGTTGCCTCTTTGGCAAAAATACAATCAGCATCCCCCTAAAAAACAGGAAGCATCAGGCAAGGTGCAGTCCACTTCAAGAGGTCTATATCAACTACCAGGGGTGAAGGAAGCACTCCTTAGTTTCTTTACTTATTGCGCAGTGGAGATGACCACAGGTCTTTGGGGAGCATCTTATCTGGTTGCCCATCATGACTTTTCCGCAGATGTTGCTGCCAGGTATGTCTCCCTGTACTTTGGTGGCATCACCCTGGGACGTATCTTCACGGGGTTCCTCACCTTAAAATTCTCTTTTAAGACCATCATTCGAGGAGGGCTTCTCAGCATTTTATTTGGTATTATTATGATTCTTACAGGGCTACAAGTGTTGCTACTGCCATCCTTTCTCCTTATTGGGCTAGGCTGCGCGCCAGTTTTCCCAGGGATGATTCATGAAACGCCCCACCGATTTGGCCAAGAACATGCCGAATCCATCATTGGGATGCAAATGGCTTTTGCCTATATGGGCAGTACCTTTATCCCTGGCATTTTCGGACTCTTGGCAGGAGGAGGGCTTCTTCGCATCTTCCCCCTATATCTGTTGATGTTTTTGTTGATGCTCTTTTTCTTCTCTGAAAGAATTGGTATTTTAGTGAAAAGAAACCAAACGGCCACGAAAAAAACTGCTTAACCATGAAACATAAGCTCCACCCACGGGACTTCTTCTAGGGTGGACTTTTTTCTACCTCAGGAAGATTTTGAGTAAGAGCTTTTGGGAGAACCCCTCGGGTTTCTCGCAGAAATTTCACTTTTTTCTGTAGAATATTGAAAACGGTATCACAATTTCAAAGAAGTACACCCTTTGATGTCAGGGTGTAAAACCCATAGAATTTTCCTGAAGTCCATTACATTTCATGTAGAATATGTTAAATTTAATGTATAGAAAGAGGTGATGTAATGCTGAATGATTTACACATTCATACGACCTATTCCGATGGGGCATTTACACCTGATGAAATTATTGAGATGGCTAGAGAAAAGGGCATTGCGTATATTTCCATCACTGACCATGATACCATGGGGGCTTATGGGCATTTTCGTGAGGACCTAGAAGAGATTACCATCATTCCTGGGGTGGAAGTCTCCACCTATTATCAGGGACTAGAACTACACATTCTTTCCTATTTTCACAATCCTAAGGATGAGGCACTCCTTGCACTTTTGGCACGATTTAAAAATGATCGTATAGAAAGGTATTTTAAGATCTTAAAGAACTTAGAGAATTTAGGCATTCTTTTGCCTGATGAAGCTCCACCTAAAGATTCCTATGGGCGCGCGCACATTGCCAAGCTTCTCATTGAACACGGCCATGTGAAAAACATCAAAGAGGCCTTTGGTACGTTCTTAGACGTGGATAAAATCGCCTATGAGAAACGCTTTAAGATCGATACGAGAGATGCCTTGAAGGCCTTACGGCGAGCAGGGGGCATCCCCATTTTGGCTCACCCAGGTGAAAAGCTTTATAACTTGCATTTCGAAAAGCTTTTGCGGGATCTAAAAATTCACGGTCTATTAGGACTGGAAGTTTATCATCCTTCCCACAGGAAAGAATTATCCAACAAACTCTATGCCATTGCCCGGAAAAACAGGCTGATCATTTCAGGGGGAAGTGATTTTCACGGCCAGCTGGATGCCAAATCACCTTTTATCAACGATAAATTGGGACGATATGGCCTCAATGAACATCTGACACAAAAACTCATTGGATTTCACAAAAAACTACAAGCAAATACTACACAAAACTAAGGGGGAAAAACATGATTTTTTCAAACAAAGCACAAAAACTTGCACCATCTATCACTTTGGCCATTACTGCCAAAGCTAAGGAAATGAAAGCCCAGGGAAAAGACATCATCGGATTTGGTGCTGGTGAACCAGACTTTAACACACCAAAGAACATCATAGAGGCATGTAAAGTAGCCTTAGATGAAGGGAAAACCAAGTATGTGCCGGCATCTGGAATCAATGAACTAAAAGATGCCATCATCAATAAGTTTCATCGGGACAATGGACTCATCTACAAAAGAGACCAAATCATCGTATCCACTGGTGGGAAGCAATGTCTTGCCAATGCACTCTATGCACTGCTAAACCCTGGAGATGAAGTCCTCATCGCCAAACCTTATTGGGTGAGTTATCCAGACCTGGTTCATCTTGCAGATGGTATACCTGTCATCGTAGATACCCATGAAAAAGATGACTATAAGTTTACCCTTGAGAACCTTGCTGCGGCCATCACACCAAAGACCAAGGTGATCATTCTAAACAGTCCAAATAATCCCACAGGGACCATTTACAGCAAGGAAGAACTCCAAGACATCGCAGAGTTTTGCCGAGAAAAGGATCTTTTCATCATCTCCGATGAAATTTATGAGCCGCTCATTTATGGTGGAGACCAGCACTATTCCATTGCTTCCCTAAGTGAAGATGCTTATCAAAGAACTTTGGTAGTCAATGCACTGTCCAAGGCCTATGCCATGACTGGCTGGAGACTGGGCTACGCGGCTGGACCAAAAGAGCTGATTAAAATCATGAGCAACATTCAAAGTCATACCACCTCCAATTCCACCTCCTTTGTGCAGTATGCAGCCGTGGAAGCCTTAAACGGAGATCAAAGCTTTATTCCTGAATTGAACAAAGAGTTTAAAAGCAGACGAGACTATATGATTGGTCGCGCAGACCAAGTGGAAGGCCTTGGTTACATTTATCCCAAGGGCGCGTTCTATTTGATGCTGGATATCCGTCCATTCATTGGCAAAACCTACAAAGGCAAAACCATTGAAAACTCTTTGGATTTTGCAGACCAGCTCCTCAGTGACTACTTAGTGGCCCTGGTTCCTGGATCAGGATTTGGCCTCGAAGGATTTGTTCGACTTTCTTATGCCATCCATATTGATTCCATCAAAAAAGGATTTGACCGAATCGAAGCGTTCCTCACCGCACTCTCTTAGGAGGCTTGGACTATGGATAAAAAATGTGAGCTCTATATGCCAGTGGCTGGAGAAGTGATTCCCCTAGAAGAAGCCAATAATTATCTAAAAGATGACCTATTAGGGGGTATGGGCTTATGCATCATCCCTGATGGCGATTTATTCTTTGCACCAGTTTCTGGAGAAGTGGTATTGGTTTCTGAAACTCTCAACGCTGTAGCCATCAGTACCAAAGATCAATTGACCATTCTCATTCACTTGGGGCTAGACACCGCAAAACTTGGTGGACGAGGGTTTGCCAGTTATGTAAAAGAAGGGGATTACGTCACCGTCGGTGACAAGCTCCTTTATATGGACCGTGATTATGTGGAGCTTCAAGCCAAAATCACCACCCCCATGATCATCACCACCCCAGACAAGGTGAAAGAAATGAACATCAACTACAAAGCCACGGGAGCTTTTGTGAAATTCGTAGAAATCTCTCTGTAGTATTTGGTTGTTTTACCATTAAAACATGATATAATAAACTTGTTTAGTAAATGTATTTGAATATGAGGTGATTAAATGGTTTCAAAGGACGTTGCAGTAAAAAATCCAACCGGTTTGCATGCCAGACCAGCTACACTACTTGTTAAAAAGGCATCATCATTTAAATCTGATGTAAGTGTGGAATATAATGGCAAAAAAGCCAATGTAAAAAGCCTGATTGGTGTGTTATCCCTTGGTGTTACAAAGGGTGCTACAATTACGGTCATCGCTAATGGAGAAGATGAAGAAGTGGCTTGTGAAGAAGTCGCAAAGCTCATCGAAACATTAGAAGAGTAAGAAACAAAAAGAACAAACTGGGATTGATTTTCATCCCAGTTTTCTTTTTACGCTACATAAACACAGACATTTTTCAAAAAGTATCATTTATCATCTGTGTTTTGATGTATAATACTACTGTTCGAAAAAATTTACGGAAAGAGGGCAGCCTATGAAATCAATTCATGTGTTGGGGAATACTTACGTTTTGGATTTACCCATCTTGCATATACCCTACTATAAACTCAATGAAGAGCGTATCATTCTTCTGGATACGGGTTTAAAAAATGAGCATAGAGAACTATTAGATACCTTCCTCGAAGAAGAACACCTTCAAGTGGCTGGCATACTCTGTACCCATGCACACATTGATCATGTGGGCAATGCTGCCTATTTCAAAGAGAGGTATCAGTGTCCTGTGGCCATGCCCAGAAAAGACGCAGAAGTCGTAGACAGCCTCTTAAACCTAAAAATCTTTTTCTCTGGGTTCTCCATGGAACGAACCAAAGAACACTTCGGTCATATGCTGGTGAAAACCGATCTCTTTATTGAGGAAGGGGATGAAACCGTCACCATAGCCGGCGTAACCTTTCAGGTCCATCACACGCCAGGCCATAGCCCCAGTCATATCAGCATCACTACGCCAGATCAAGTGACGTATTTGGGTGATGCCCTGATCAGTGAAGAAGTGATGGATAGTGCAAAGCTTCCCTATGCCCATGTACTCACCAAAGACTTGGCCAGTAAGATCAAGCTCTATCAGCTACGCTCTGCGTACTATATTCTGGCTCATAAGGGGATTTATCCAGACATTAAGGATCTCATCACAGACAATCTCTATTTCTATAAAAATCGCGCCGAAGAAATTCTTTCGTGTATCCAAGAGCCTTTAACCTTTGAGGAAATACTTGCACGGGTCACCGAGACGATGCACATCCACCTTACCAGCCCCAATAAGTATTTGGCCGTTCACCGTATGCTTCGATGCTACATGGATTATTTAGAAGATACCGGAAAGCTTTCCTTACTCATGGACAATGCTGCACTCAAATATACCCGTACCAGTCCGTCTGTTTAAGACGTTGAATTTTAAGGAGGACACCATGCACACTACCTATGAAAGCCCATTAACCCATCGTTATGCATCCAAAGAAATGAGTTATATTTTTTCAGATCTTAAAAAATTCCGCACGTGGCGCGCCCTTTGGATAGCCCTGGCTGAAGGAGAAAAAGCCTTGGGATTACCCATTACAGAGGCACAAATAGAAGAACTGAAAAAATATCAAGAGGACATCAACTTTGAGGAAGCCTTGGCTAGGGAAAAAGTGGTTCGTCATGATGTTATGAGCCATGTCTATGCCTATGGTCTCCAAGCACCTTCTGCAAAGGGGATCATCCATTTGGGGGCAACCAGTTGTTATGTGGGAGACAATACGGATTTGATCCTCATGAAAGAAGGGCTGTTAGTCCTAGAAAAAAAAGTGGCTAAGGTCTTGGCAAATCTTCGCACCTTTGCCTTGGCGTATAAATCCATGCCCACTTTAGGCTACACCCATTACCAACCAGCTCAAGTAACCACCGTGGGTAAAAGAGCCACTTTATGGATGCAAGATCTCTTGATGGATTTAGAAAACCTCAGATACACCATCTCTTCATTGAAATTTCGAGGGGTAAAAGGAACCACGGGTACCCAAGCAAGCTTCATGAGCCTCTTTGAAGGGGATGAAGAAAAGGTGATAACGCTAGATCAAATGGTTTCTGATGCTTTTGGTTTCTCCGAAAGCTATGCCGTCACAGGACAAACGTATCCTCGTAAGGTAGACAGTATCGTTTTGAATCGCTTAAGTGAAATTGCCCAAAGCGCCTATAAGTTTAGCAACGACTTACGCCTATTACAGAGTATGAAGGAAATGGAAGAACCCTTTGAGAAAAATCAAATAGGCTCCTCCGCCATGGCCTATAAAAGAAATCCCATGAGAAGTGAGCGTATGGGGGCCTTATGCCGATACGTCATTGTAGATGCCCTAAATCCAGCCATTACAGCGTCTACTCAATGGTTTGAACGAACCCTTGATGATTCTGCAAATAAGAGAATCGCTGTGGCAGAGGCCTTTTTAGCCCTGGATGGAGTATTGAACCTTTATATGAACATCACGGAAAATCTTGTGGTCTATGATAAAATCATCCATCGGCACCTGCTAAGTGAACTGCCTTTCATGGCCACGGAGAACATCATCATGGAAGGGGTGAAAAAAGGGGGCGATCGTCAAGTGCTTCATGAACTCATCCGTGAGCATTCCATGGCCGCTGCCAAAAATGTAAAAGAAGAGGGGTTAGAAAACGATCTTCTCACAAGGATTGCCAGAGATGAAAGATTTGGTTTATCTACAGAAGAACTGGCCGAAACTTTATCCCCCATGGATTATGTTGGTAGAGCCCCAGCGCAAGTGGTTGCCTTTATCAACACCCAGGTAGATCCACTTTTAGCCCACTATGACGCCTTTGATATTTCTTCTGAAATCACCGTGTAACCTGGGTCTTCGTACCAATTCATACAAACCGTATAAATCCTTAGGAAGTTCTAAAGAAATCTTCAGAATTCTATGATACACTTTAAGTGTTGCTAAAATCATACTGTTCAGAATATGTATCTAGGAGGCATCCCATGAAAAATAAACCCATCTTACTAATCCTTATGATTGTACTCATGAGTCTATTTTTCACCGCCTGCAGAAACGATCAGGAAGCTTTAACGCGACAGATGGCCCCAGTTTTGGCTTATACCTCAGATGGCGAAGAGAATATAAAATTTGTTCGCACCAAAGAATACGATGGTCGAGTCATCCGTGAATTCACAGATTCAAAGTTTTTCTATGAAGTCACCACAGATGGACGCCTCATGACCATCTTTTTAAGGACCACACCCACCACCACACCCACGGTGGCTACTAAGGAAGAAATCCTTTTAAAAGCCAATGACAATTTAAGAAGACTCAACTATAATTTAGATGATTTCCAGACGGATATACGCTATAACGAAAACAGAAAACAATATGAGAGCGTCTCTAGAGAACGAAAAGGGGAGGCTTTCACGGGAAATAATATTTATATCCAATACACCAGTGATGGAACCCTCATCAGCATCTCCTTCAAGTATGAGAATCCTGATATTCTCAACACGGAGGACCAGATCACCGTGGAAGAAGCCAAAGAGATCATCATGAATTATTTCTCTACCAATGCCTCCACCGAGAAATATGCTCCCATGCTCACCAGCTCCATGATTCGCCATGAGGTGGATGTATACAACAGTAAAAAAGTATTTAATCTGTACTTCACCTTGCCCACAGAAGAAGTCGGCACCTTCGATTTCCTCTACGTGGTAAGTACTGAAACAGGCATCATTCTATATAGAAGAGAATTAAGATGATCCTTATCTAGGATCCTCTTTTTTACCTATTTAAATTGCTTAAAATTTAATTTTATCATTGACATTATCCAGTGACCTCTATACACTGATATTAAGTAGTAGATGATTCTACAGCGC
The DNA here is from genome assembly GCA_003510765.1 of Clostridiaceae bacterium. GTDB lineage: Bacteria > Bacillota > Clostridia > Clostridiales > Clostridiaceae > Proteiniclasticum. The sequence continues at coordinate 15,431 of DOKV01000065.1, forward strand.
ACTCAAGATGTTCATGATCTTTACTAAGCCCTAAGCAATTTGCACGTAGGAGGTAACAATGGAACATATTTATTTACCTGGGGAAGAGCCTCGACTATTGGTTCTCTTCCATGGCACTGGCGGTACCGAAAAGGATCTGATTCCTTTGGCCAAAGAAATGGACCCCAAAGCACATATTTTATCCATTCGAGGAAATGCCCCTGAAAATGGGATGAATCGATATTTCCGTCGGTTAGTGGAAGGTGTTTTTGATGAAGAGGACATTCGGTTCCGAGCAAAGGAGTTGGTTGACTTTTTAAACACCGCAAAAATAGACTACACGCTAGGGGATCTACGTTGGGCTTCCATCGGCTATTCCAATGGAGCCAACATCATCGCTGCACTGCATTATCTTCATGGAGATGTTTTTGAAAAGTCCATACTCTTGCATCCCATGGTGCCCTTACAAGAAGGACCCAGTATGCCACTGTCTTCCAGTCGCTTCTTCCTTGGCGCAGGGGAAAATGACCCCATGGTGCCCATGGCAGATACTTTGGCATTAAAAGCCCATTTAGAACAAGCTGGCGCTACGGCTACCCTACACACATACTCTATGGGTCATCGACTCACCTTAGAGGAAATTCAAGATGCCACAGCGTGGTATCGAACATAATAGCGTCTTCACTTCATCCAAACACCTAAAATGGGCCCTTACCAAGGCTCATTTCAGGTGTTTGTTTAAACCCTTAAATTTCTATGTTAATTGTCAGAATATAGACGAAAATGATAGAAAGACCGCTATATTAGTGCTATGATATAGGTAAGGCATCGGGTCTAAATCATGTCGAACCTATTTTGCCAATTCGACCAACGATGTCTAATCTCTGAAAGGAGGAAACCCTATGAAAAGAATCTTCAAAACGTTACTCATGACCATGCTGCTCATGAGCGTACTAGCAACGTCAGTCATGGCTCTTGATGTGTGGGAAGTGCGCTTTAGTGGAGAAGTTTCACCCAGTCAATCACAGTGGCTCAAAAACGCGTACAATGAAGCTCAGGAAAATAACGCTGACGCGGTGTACCTGATTCTCGACACCTTAGGCGGTCGCGTAGACTCTGCCCTGGAAATGGCCAAAACCATCTCTTCCATGGATACCATTGTTCTTGTAGATGGAGGCGCGATATCCGCAGGTGCTTTAATGGCACTAAGCGGCAGCGAAATGTACATGACCGGTGGCTCTACCATCGGTGGCGCAGAACCCCAAATCGGTGGAGAGAGAGCCGATGAAAAAACCGTCTCAGTTTGGTCTGCTGAACTTGCTTCGCAAGCACAAAAGAATGGACGAGACCCACAAATTGCTCGAGCCATGGCTGATGACTCCATAGCCATTGAAGGACTTGTAGAAAGCGGCAAATTACTTACTCTCACCGCAGAAGAAGCATTGGAAAATGGCATCACCGACGGTGTCTACAAAAGTGAGTCCGACTTCCGCATGGAAAAAGGCCTCAACGTCATTGGTTCTACTGGCAAAACAACCCTTAATGTGGTGACAGATTTTCTCACCTCCTCTGTGGTAAGCACCTTATTACTGATGCTTGGCATGGCAGGGATTGTCATTGAGTTTTTCACCCCAGGTTTTGGGATCCCAGGAGGCATCGGTATTGCGTCTTTAACCTTATACTTTAGCGGTAGTATTTTAGCCGGTATTTCCGGATGGGAAGCAGCTTTGCTCTTCATTGTGGGATTGGGGCTATTAATTGCTGAAGTCTTTGTCATTCCAGGATTTGGTATTACTGGGATCCTTGGGATGTCAGCCATCTTCGGTAGCATCTTTTTGTCTACTCCAGATCCTGCCACTGCTGTACAATCTTTGGTCATTGCCATCATTGGATCCATTGTCCTGATCATTGTGGTCTTTAGATTTACACCAGGTAGACGTGTCTTCAAAAAATTGGTGCTCAGCATGGAAGAATCTAAAGAATCAGGTTATGTAGCAGCAAAACCCGGTCTCCGTGATCTCATCGGTCAAGAGGGCATTGCCAAAACTGTACTCAGACCCTCCGGAACAGCGGAAATCAATAATCGATTCGTTGATGTGGTAACTTCTGGAGAATTTATTAAAGAAGGGGCGACCTTAGTGGTCACGGATGTTGAAGGCATGCGTGTCATTGTGAAGGAAGCCAAAGGAGTGTAACAATTGGGGATCAAAAGCTTTTTTAGAAAACTCGTGCTCAGCACTGAAGAAACCCCAGACAACGGGTATGTGGCCGCAGATATGAGTTTGAAAGAACTCATCGGAAAAACAGGCGTAGCCAAAACCCCACTACGTCCCGCAGGAACTGCCACCATTGATGGCGAACCTGTAGATGTAGTTACCTTAGGAGAATTTCTCCCAGCGGGTACGACCATTTTGGTCACCGGTGTGGAAGGAATGCGCATCATTGTCAAAGAAACATAATATGAAGGAGTTGTGAAAAAATGCCAGAAATTTACGGATCAGCCATTTTACTCATGATCATCGTGGTACTACTTATTCTTCTTTTCACCATCATCCCTGTGGGATTATGGATCAGCGCTCTTGCTGCTGGTGTAAAGGTTGGATTCTTCAACCTCATCGGTATGAGACTGAGAAGAGTTGTCCCAAGTAGAATTGTAAACCCATGGATCAAAGGGGACAAAGCAGGCCTAAAGCTAAACGGAAACAAACTTGAAGCCCACTACTTAGCCGGTGGTAATGTTGACCGCGTGGTCAATGCCCTCATCGCTGCTGAGAGAGCTCAGATTCCACTACAATTTGAAAGAGCAGCTGCCATTGACCTTGCAGGTCGTGATGTTTTAGAAGCTGTGAAAATGTCTGTTAATCCCATTGTCATTGAAACTCCCTTCATCGCTGCCGTGGCTAGAAACGGTATCGAAGTGAAGGTCAAAGCTAGAGTTACCGTTCGTGCAAACCTAGACCGTCTTGTGGGTGGTGCTGGTCAAGAAACCATCATTGCTAGAGTAGGTGAAGGTATTGTTACAACGGTAGGTTCTGCAGAAGATCATAAGTCTGTACTAGAAAACCCAGACACCATTTCTTCCACAGTCCTTAAGAAGGGACTAGACTCAGGAACTGCTTTTGAAATTCTATCCATCGACATCGCTGATGTAGATATCGGAAGAAACATTGGTGCGAAACTTCAAGAAGATCAAGCTCAAGCGGACAAGAAGATCGCTCAAGCCAAAGCTGAAGAAAGACGTGCCATGGCCGTGGCTCAAGAACAAGAAATGCGTGCAGAAGTGCAAGCCATGCGTGCAAAAGTTGTGGAAGCAGAAGCTGAAGTACCTAAGGCCTTATCCGAAGCCTTCAGACAAGGACATCTGGGTGCCTTTGACTATTACAACATGAAGAACATTATGGCGGATACCAACATGAGAGATGCCATTTCACAAGGCGGAAAACCAGCGCCACAAGGAACACAGAAGGAAGACTAAGATAGGAGGTCTCCTATGGATATTATCATTCTGCTCATTGTTTTCGGTGTCATTTCATCGATTTCAAAAAACAGCAAAAAAAATCAGGCGCAAAATAGAAAGCCTGGCGGTCAGATGCCTCCAAGACAGAACCTTCCAACTCCACCTTCAACGGTTTCTCAGCCACAAAGACCCGCAACGCCTCAGCGTTCACAAGAATCCCTACAAGGGACTCTCACCAGTTTATTCAATGCACTGGCTGGTGAAGAAGTACTAAAAAGTCCTGAGGAAAAGAAACGGGAAGAGTATCAACGTAGACTGTTAGAAGAAGCCAGAGAAAAAGAGGCTTTGCAAGCCAAAGAAAAAGAATTGGCCATGCAAAGAGCTGCTGCCTATGCACAGGAAGAAGAGGAAGATATTCTAGAGGCTGTTACCCTTAGTCCTTATGAAGAAGGGACCTCCTCCAATGAATCTCCCGTTTTAAACCTAGCGGATGCAAAACAAGGGATCATTTGGAAAGAAATTCTAGACCGACCAAAAGCCTTAAGATAGTTGAAAGAAGATATGTGACTTGCTCATGTATCTTCTTTTTTAGACCATTTTATGTGAAAATTTCATCAATTTGTATCCATTTGAGATACAAGGACTTCTATAATGAATGTATAGCCAAGAAAGGGGGCTTTTTCCATGATCACTCACAAGAACCCCCTGGGAGGATTCCTTATGTTCTTATCTCTCATTTTACTCACTGCTTGTTCAAGAGGACTATGAGCCCTCCAGTAGCGATGAATCCTTGGTAGGCGGTGGGGGCTTTCATCACTTTTATTTTACCGGTGCAAAGGAAGGAGATGTCACAGTAACCTTCCAGCACTATCGTCCCTGGGAAGGGGCAAAGAGCGCTACAGATACCCGCGTTTTTCATGTGAAGGTCCAGCAAGACAGCACAATCCAAAGCATAACTAAATAACCCTCAAAAAAAAGCTCAGGCACAAACACTTTCGCTCTTGCCTGGTTGTATATAAAAGTTTTCTATCGTAAGGAGGTCTATGATGAAGAACATACTCAAAAAACTACTACTCTCATTGGTGATGTTCACCATGGTCACAGGTTGCACAAAAGGGAAGGAGTCTATACCTTTGAGTTTTACACCGGATACCTATCCCATCATTGATGGGTCCACTGTTACCATCCCCCTATCAGAACACCTGGCTTCCAGTCTTCTTCAACTACCCCTGGAGGAAGCCAGGCAATATGTGCTACACAACAAAACCCACGAAGCTTATGTGAATCTCCTAGACAAAAAAGCAGATCTCATCTTTGTCACCAGCCCTTCTGAGGAAGAACTTTCTTTAGCTTCCGCCGCCAATATCACTTTAGAAGTGATTCCCATTGTCAGTGAGGCTTTTGTATTCTTAACCGGTGCAGACAATCCCGTTGAAGAGCTTACTTTGGCAGAGATTCAAGGGATCTACAGTGGTAAAATCACCAATTGGCAAGAAGTGGGCGGAAAGGATCTCCCCATCATTCCTTATCAACGGCCAGTGAACTCTGGGAGCCAAACGGGCTTTCTTGAGCTGGTTATGAAAGGTCTTGTGCCCATGGAAGCCCCAACGACTCAAGTCATTGCAGGCATGGGTGATCTCATCGATACTGTAGCTGCCTATACCGATGAGCCCCAAGGCCTTGGGTATTCTTATTTCTACTACACCACAGAGATGTGGGGCAATGAAAAGGTGAAACTATTGTCCATTGATGGTGTAGCACCCAGCAGTGAAACCATCACTTCCCATGAATACCCCATTCATACGGCCTATTACGCGGTGATTCGCGGGGATGAACCAAAAGACAGCGCTGTTCGCAAAATCATCTCCTACATCCTATCAGATGAAGGGCAATCCCTCATGGAGGAGGCCGGTTATGTACGCATCCAATGAAGCCAAGAAGAATACCTGTGGGATCATCACCTTCATCTTCTCTCTTTGTCTGTGCATGGGCTTTTTACTTGTGGGGTGCTCTCCTAAAGAAACTACCCCACAAGCACCACTTCCCACAGTAGAAAAAGAAGAGGAGACTCCTGCATACATTTCACCTTTCATCGCTGTGACATCTCCCAAGAGGCTTCCTTATTTGATTCAAAACAAACTGGATATTCACTATATTTATCCTCTGGGAGAAGAGGAAGGAGGAGAGAACTACCTCTCCATCTCAGGCTTACAGGACAAAGACACGGAAGCCTTGATCAACGAAAAAATCAAAGCTTTTTATGAGGACTTGAAATCTAGGCCTGTACCACCTTATAGGGGCATCAAAAGAGTTCTTGATGAAACAAGACCCATGAAATCTCAAAGTACGATGTTAAACCTTACCTTTAATTTTAATAATCTATTGTGTATCAGTGGGTACGAGTCCAGAATCTATCCTAAAATAGACAGTTATGATGAGCTCTACGTCGATATTCAAGACGCGCTCACCATCGATCTTTCTTCCGGGGAGGAAGTAGCGCTCAGCGATCTTTTTGCAGACGACGCGTCTTACCTAGAGATCCTCAGCGACAAAACAAAAACCTTATTGGAGAAAGAATTTTCCAGCGACGAGTACAGTGAATGGTTTCATTCCACCCAACTCATCGCGCCCTTTAAAGGGATTCGAGAAGGATCTACTTTTGCTTTGTCGGATGGGGGCATGCTTTTACTCTATTTAAACCACGAAACCCCAGAATTTGATACGGGATTTTCCACTCATTATATGATGATTCCCTTTTTAGAGCTGCAAGATGCCCTGGCACTTTATGATCGATTTTACAAAGGAAAGGAAAACCTTTATATAGATCCAGCAGCACCCACCATCATGCTACTCTCCAGTTACAATAAGCATCTTAAAGGAGAATCCTATTATCAAGAAGAGGAGGGGGCCTCCATCTATATTCAGTACCGCTATCCAGAAGATTTGCCACCAAAAGCCATCGATGCTTATAAAACTCTGTTAAACCTCGAGGAAAATAAGAAGATGGATAAAACTCGAAAAATGCTTTATCTTGAAGGATACGCCAGCATCATTGGACACTACATAAGTTGTGGCATTCATGTAAGTAAAAACTATGGGCAGTACAGTGAATTTGAAACCCTCTTCATGACCATGGACCAAGAGGGCAATGAGGTGCCATTGGAAGATCTCTTTGAGGAAGGATACGATGTTTCTGCACTATTAAGAGCAAAACTCCATGACGTCTTAGCCATAGATTTTCCTTCAGTGGTCCTTGAAGAAGAAGTACTCAATGAGTATATAGACACGCTAACCTATCGGATCAATCCCATGGGACTTTACTTCAGCACCAAACCCATGGACATAAATGAGCAAGAACGGTATCCCATCCAGTTTAACATTGACTTCCATGAAATTGGGATTGACCATTTACCTTTTATTCAACAACCTTAGGAGGATTCCCCATGTATTTAAATCGAAAGCTACTTATGATGATACTGCTCCTTGGATGTCTCACGGCTTCTTGTTTCACTGCCGGTTGCACATTGACGCGCATCGAAGGCCCTGAGGAAGAACCTACCTTCGTTGAAACGCCAAACACCATGCATCCTTCCATCATCGTGGATGGGCAGCGCTATGAAAGTACCGGCATGGAAATGCCAGGCACGCCAGACGAAAGTGAAATCAAAAAGATTACTTCCACCGTGCCCAGTAATGGATTTCCCAAAAAAGAGGGGGAAGTGAACTTTCCATCGGGGGAGAGCTACTACGCTAAAATGAACGATGGAGAACCTTATGTTGTGGTACTCATCCAAAATGAATGGGTAAAATTTATAAAATCCTCAGAAACGGGTCTCTTATATCCCGGTCGTTATACACTTATGGGTACTAAGCCTGAAAACACCAGCTGGATTCAACTTAAAGAAGACAAAACTTTTGAATTTAATAGACATATCGCCACATCATACAGACCCACGGGCACCTATGAAGTGGAGCTTGATCTGTTGTATTTATCCCTAGATAACGAAGTTGCCTATATCTTCAACATAGAAGGGGGAAAAATCACCCTTCAAGAAGATCTTCTAGAGAATGCCCTCATAGAGGAAGGGGCCATCTTTCAATTGGCTCATGCATTTTTCACCATGGAAACCACGGATCTTTTCTCTACAGAGGAGTTATTAAATGGAATGAAACTCGTCGTAGATGAATTTTCATTTCCAGGAGCAACACTACAAACAATTTCTTTTGTGGAAGAGGAATATAAAATGCTTCTTGAAAGCTATATGCAAAATGGCCGCGGCAGCATCAACGGTGTAGACCCCAAAAATGTGCTCATCGTACTATCCAGCTTTACCACTTCAGGAGAAACACATCTCTCAACATTGAACCCAAATGCCACCTATGAAGGCTATCAATGGGTTCTCATACGTGACCATAAGGACGAGCCTTGGCGCATCGATGATCAAGGGTATTGATGAATGAAGGAACTCTCACGAACAACCATCAGAGATCACACCGTAGCACTGTAAAGTGCTTTCCTGGATCTCTGATGGTTGTTCTTTTATTTCTCTGTTTTACCATGAAGAAAGAGGGGGCCACATGGATCATGGCTAAAAAGGGTATCTCAATACTAGTACTCGGAAAAATAATTTATTTCGCGAAATGTTGATTTCGCGAATATAATGACATATAATAAGAGTGGAGATTGATTTTCATCACTTTTCAGCGAAAATCCCCCTTCTAAAAAACCACAAAGGATGTGTGATTATGACCACCACTCATACAGATCCCTATGAGATCTATCCGCAACGCGTGCTTGATTTCCTCAATTACTCCAGCACCATCCGAGGAAAATCAGACAGCACCATTGAAGCCTACGGCTACGACCTAGGTCTCTTCTTTAAATTTTTAAAAATGCACAGAAGACTTGTTTCTCGAGAGATTCCATTTAATGACATTCTCATCCACGACATTGACGATGACTTCCTTAGAAAGATTACACTCTCAGAGATTTATGCCTTTCTATCTTACACGGATAAAAGTCGTCAAAACTCAGCCTATGCCCGTGCTAGAAAAACGGCCTGTATCAAAACTTTTTTTAAATACTTATCCGTCAAAGCCCGAATCATCGATAAAGATCCTTCTGTAGAATTAGAAAGACCTAAAATCAAGAAGCGCAACCCTGTATATTTAACCTTAGATGAGAGTCGCTCACTCTTAAGATCTATGGATAAGGAAAACATCAATTACAAAAGAGATTATTGCATTCTCACACTCTTTCTAAATTGCGGTATGCGACTTTCAGAACTGGTCAGCATACGGATTAGTAAAATGAAAGAAGATACACTCACCGTCATCGGTAAAGGAAACAAAGAACGCGTAGTGTATCTGAATCAAGCCAGCATGAATAGCATCCAAGACTATCTCATCATTCGCAACAATTTGACTGTACCAGATGAATATAGTGACTATCTATTTTTGTCCACCCACAGAAGACCCATAAATAAGCGCACCGTGGAAGTTCTTGTCAAAAAACACGTGCGAGCCGCCGGTTTATTTGGGGATAAATATTCACCCCATAAACTCAGACATACCGCAGCTACACTTATGTATAAACACGGAAAAGTGGATATACGTAGTTTGCAGATGATTTTAGGACACGAAAATGTATCTACAACCCAAATTTATACCCACGTGGATAACGAATCTTTAAGAGAAGCCGTGAA
>DOKV01000212.1 GCA_003510765.1 Clostridiaceae bacterium
ATCTTCCAGGCCGTGGTGAATCAAACCATCTCAGGTCTGGCTTGTGGTCGAGCCATCCAAGGAAAAATCGCCTTCCTTGGTGGGCCGCTTCATTTCCTACCAGAACTTCGAAAGCGCTTCATTGAAACCCTTGCATTAAAAGATGAGGAAGTACTGGTCCCTGACCATGCGGAGCTATTCGTAGCTTTGGGGGCGGCCTTAACCTCTGAAGAACACTATGGCCATGACCTGTCCACGTTACTTGAGAGAGCTGGAAAACTAAAAGACGTCTTTCAAAAGGAAGTCCATAGACTGCCAGCGCTTTTCTCTTCAGAAGATGACTTTAAGACCTTTCAATCGCGTCATGAGAAAGCGGCCGCCAAGAGAGTCCCTTTATCCACCTATAAAGGAAAGGCCTTCTTGGGCATTGATTCCGGGTCCACCACCAGTAAACTGGTCCTGGTGGACGAAGATTTAAACATTTTATATACCTCTTACGGCAGCAACAAAGGGGAGCCCTTGGCAGAGATCCTTCAAGTGTTAGCGCACTTACTTCAAGAGCTACCACCGGATGTAACCATTGCAAATACCTGTGTCACAGGATATGGAGAAGGGCTTCTTCAAGCTGCTCTTCACATAGACATTGGCGAAATTGAGACCATTGCCCACTATGAGGCAGCCAATCATTTCCTTCCGGGGGTGGATTTCATTTTAGACATCGGTGGCCAAGATATGAAATGCCTACGCATCAAAGATGGGGCCATCGACTCCATATTGCTCAATGAAGCTTGCTCTTCAGGATGTGGGTCCTTCATCGAAAGTTTTGCAGAATCCCTTGGCACAACGGTGGAAAACTTCGCGCACCAAGCATTGCTGGCCAAAGAACCTGTGGACCTGGGCTCTCGCTGTACCGTGTTCATGAACTCTAGAGTCAAACAAGCCCAAAAAGAGGGTGCTTCGTTAGCTGAAATCAGTGCTGGACTATCTTATTCCGTCATCAAAAATGCCTTGTTTAAAGTGATCAAAGCCCGTGATCCTAAAGCCATGGGTGAGAAGATCATCGTCCAAGGAGGCACTTTCTATAACGATAGTGTCCTTCGAGCCTTTGAAAAGATTTCTGAAAGAGAAGCGGTGAGACCTGACATCGCTGGACTCATGGGCGCCTTTGGCGCGGCAAAAATCGCCAGAGATCGCCATGCGGGCACGCCATCCACCTTCTTGTCAAGAGAAGCCATGAAGGCCCTTACGCCCAAGAGCACCATGGAGCGCTGTACCCTTTGCAGCAACCACTGTCCTTTGACCCTGACTGTATTTAAAGAAGGAGAGGCCCCCTATATCACTGGAAACCGATGTGAACGGCCTCTGAAGCTGCCAAAGGAAAAGGAGCCCTTACCAAATCTATATGCCTATAAGCTCAAGAGAACCTTTTCTTACCACTCTACCTTACAGAAGGAAGAGATTCGGGCTACTGTGGGGATCCCTCGGGTACTCAATCTATTTGAGAACTATCCTTTCTGGGCAACCTTTTTTGAAGCTCTTCAAGTGAAGGTGGTTTTATCCCCCAGATCCTCTAAAACCCTTTATGAAAAGGGGATGTCCAGCATTCCTTCGGAGTCTGTATGCTATCCTGGAAAGCTGACCCATGGTCACATCACCCATTTGGCTGAAAAAGGCGTGGATTTCATCTTTTATCCGTGTATTCCCTACGAGGAAAAAGAAGACCCCGGAGCCAGTAACCATTATAACTGTCCAGTGGTCACCTCCTACCCAGAGGTCATCAAAAACAATATGGATATCTTGGCCCTGAAAAAAATGAAGTTCCTTTATCCTTTCCTCAACTTAGCGGACCGGAAACATCTCCCCAAAAAACTCCATGAAACCTTTGAGCCACTCCTTTCTGTATCTTTGAAAGAGATTGCCATAGCTGTGGAGAAGGCCTACGCTGAAATGGATGTTTATAAAAGAGACCTCCAAGAGAAAGGGGAGGAAACCCTCTCTTATCTAAAAGTAACAGGAAAAAAAGGCATCGTCTTGGCTGGCCGTCCTTATCACATCGATGAAGAAGTCCATCACGGTATTCCAAACCTCATCTTAGAGCAAGGCATGGCTGTGCTCACAGAAGACTCCGTGGCCCATCTTGGCAGGCTTGAGCGCCCCTTAAGGGTGGTGGACCAATGGACTTATCACAATAGGCTGTACCGCGCAGCCCAGCTGGTGGCCAGTGAAGAGTCTTTAGAGCTCATTCAGCTCACAAGCTTTGGTTGTGGACTGGATGCCGTAACCAGCGACCAAGTGGAAGAGATCTTACGGACCAAGAACAAACTCTTCACCTTACTGAAAATTGACGAGGGCAATAACCTTGGCGCTGCAAGAATTCGAATACGGTCTTTGAAAGCAACCATGGAAGAGCGTACCCGTCATGGCATCTTGGCCACAGATACGCCCTTAACCTATGAAAGGCCCTTGTTTACCAAAGAGATGAAAAAGACCCATACCATCCTTTGTCCCCAAATGTCTCCCATCCACTTTAGGTTTGTAGAAGCCCTCTTAAATCATCAAGGCTTCAATGCTGTAGTCCTTCCAGATACGGATATGTCTGCAGTGGATGAAGGGCTGAAGTATGTCAATAACGATGCCTGTTATCCCAGTATTTTGGTGGTGGGCCAAATGATCAAAGCGCTGAAAAGTGGCGATTATGATGTCCACAACACTTCTTGCCTCATCACCCAAACCGGAGGTGGCTGTAGAGCCACTAATTACGTGGCCTTTCTTCGAAAAGCACTGAAAGACGCTGGATTTCAGCAGGTTCCTGTAATCCCTTTATCGGTGCAGCGTTTTGAGAAACATCCTGGTATGGCCGTGGGCTTAAATACCTTAAGTGGCGCTTTACAAGCACTGCTCTATGGGGATCTTCTTATGCGGGTTCTGTATCGCGTGAGGCCTTATGAAACCATCAAGGGTTCAGCCAACAACCTCTATGAGCACATGGCCAAAGAAGTGGAAGAAACCTTGAAAAAACCCACCTTGGCCTCCTTTAAAAAGCAGGTACAGCGCATCGTCACCCTTTTTGATGAACTGGAGATCAAAGACATCCAAAAGCCTAAAGTTGGGCTTGTGGGGGAAATTCTCGTGAAGTTCCATCCCACAGCCAACAACTCCGTGGTGGACGTAGTGGAAGAAAATGGCTGTGAAGCTGTAATGCCAGACTTGACGGATTTCATGCTCTACTGTGCCTACAACAATGTGCAAAAGCAACAAGATCTCCATATGGGCTTGGGGAAAGCTTTGGCTAGTCAAGGTGTCATCAACATCATCGAATCTGTCCGAAAGACCATGAAAGAGGCCTTAACCGCATCAAAGCGCTTTCACCCACCAGCGTCCATTGAGCATTTGGCAGAGATCACAAAAGATGTGGTGCAAATCGGCAACCAAACAGGGGAGGGCTGGTTTCTCACTGGGGAAATGCTGGAGCTCATCGAAGAAGGGGTGGACAACATCATTTGTATGCAACCCTTTGCTTGTCTGCCCAATCACATCACTGGGAAAGGCGTTATTAAGAAACTGCGAGAAGAACATGAGCACGTGAATATCACTGCCATTGATTATGACCCTGGGGCCAGTGAAGTGAATCAGTTAAACCGAATTAAGCTGATGATCTCCATTGCCTTCAAAAACATGGAGAAGAAAAACGCGGATTATGCAGCACAGGAAAATGCCTTGACATTCATCAAGAGACAGATATAATAGAACTATATTTATAAAGGCATTGAAAAAGAGGAGTATCCATAAGGATGTGTGTAGAGAGGAAAACCCCTAGGCTGTAAGGTTTCCCATGGGATTTATGGAGAAGGTAGCTTTTGAGCTTCTAGACTGAACTTATAGTAAGTCTGGACGGTTGTTCCCAACCGTTATGTTTTGAGAGCCCATGTTTGTGGGAATAAAGGTGGTACCGCGAGTCTTCGTCCTTTTTAGGATGAAGACTCTTTTTATGGTTTCATGAATATGCTTTTTGTACTTTATGAACAATGAAAGAGAATGGATTGAGGAGGAGAATATGGAAAAGAAGAATTTACACACAACCTACAACCCTAAAGATTTTGAAAAGAGAATTTACGAGAATTGGCTAGAGAAAGACTACTTCACGGCAAAGGTGAATCCAGACAAGAAGCCCTATACCATTGTGATGCCCCCACCAAACATCACAGGAAAGCTACATATGGGCCATGCCTTGGATTTAACCCTTCAGGACATGCTTATTCGATTCAAAAGAATGCAAGGCTTTGAAACCCTTTGGCTTCCTGGGGCTGACCATGCTTCCATTGCCACAGAAGTCCGGGTGGAAAACGAGCTGCTCAAAGAAGGGATCCACAAAAAAGAGATTGGACGAGAAGCCTTTCTTGACCATGTCTATGACTGGTCTGAAGAATATCGCGGAAAAATCCGAGATCAAATCAAAAAGCTAGGTTCTTCCTGTGACTTCACCCGAGAAGCCTTCACCATGGATGACAACTTAAGCCGCGCTGTGAGAGAAGTGTTTGTAAAGCTGTATCACGATGGCCTTATTTATCGGGGAGATCGCATCACCAACTGGTGCCCCAAGTGTCAAACAGCGCTTTCAGACGCAGAAATTGAATACGTAGAGCATCAAGGGAATTTTTGGCACTTTAAGTATCCCTTAACCGATGGTAGTGGCCACTTAACCATAGCCACCACAAGACCTGAGACGATGCTGGGAGACACAGCAGTGGCTGTGCATCCAGAGGATGAGCGCTTCAAGCATCTGGTGGGCAAAACACTACTCCTTCCTTTGATGAACCGAGAAATCCCCATCGTGGCCGATGATTATGTGGATCAAGAGTTTGGTACAGGCTGCGTAAAAATTACCCCTGCCCATGATCCCAATGATTTTCATGTGGGTGAACGGCACAACTTAAAAGCCATCCGCGTCATGAACGATAAGGGCATCATCAATGAAGAGGGTGGTTCCTACGAAGGCATGGATCGCTATGAAGCCAGAAAGGCCATCGTGAAAGATATGGAAGCTTTAGGCCTTCTTTTAAAAATTGAGCCCCATACCCATAATGTCAATACCCATGACCGCTGTGGCACTGTCATTGAGCCCATCATTTCAAAGCAGTGGTATGTAGAAATGAAGCCTCTGGCTGGTCCTGCCATTGATGCTGTTCGATCAAGAAAAACAAATTTTGTCCCAGAGCGTTTTGAAAAGACCTATTTCCATTGGTTGGAAAATATACAAGACTGGTGTATTTCTCGTCAGCTGTGGTGGGGGCATCGCATTCCAGTTTGGTACTGTGATGAATGTCATCATGTCCACGTCATGCAAGATGCACCTACGATTTGTGAGAAATGTCAAAGCACCCAGCTCACAGAGGAAGAGGACGTACTAGATACATGGTTTAGTTCCGCTCTATGGCCTTTCTCCACCTTGGGATGGCCACAAGAATCCGAGGATCTGAAGTACTTCTATCCCACCTCAACCCTTGTGACAGGCTATGACATCATTCCTTTCTGGGTCATGCGCATGATGTTCTCTGGACTCTACAACATGAAAGAAATCCCCTTTGATACAGTGTTCATCCATGGCATTGTCCGAGATGCTCAAGGAAGAAAAATGAGTAAGTCTTTAGGCAATGGGGTGGATCCACTCGGCACCATCGATGAATATGGTGCCGACGCTTTACGGTTCATGCTCATCACGGGTAATGCCCCTGGTAGTGACATTCGTTTCTATCCTGAACGGGTGGAAGCGGCGAGAAACTTTGCCAACAAGCTTTGGAATGCCTCTAGATTCGTGCTCATGAACCTGGATGATGCACTGGTGGAAAAGTATAAAGACAGTACAAATTACAGCCTGGCGGATCGCTGGATTTTATCAAAACTCCATGGCCTGATCAAAGAAGTAACCGAAAACTTTGAGAAGTTTGAACTAGGCATTGCCTTGGCAAAGGTCTATGACTTCATTTGGAATGAACTGTGCGATTGGTATATCGAACTGATCAAACCAGTCTTCTACAATGGTACCGAAGAAGAAAAGGGCGTCAGCTATGGCGTCATTAGACAGGTGCTCATTGCCTCATTAAAGCTACTTCATCCCACCATGCCGTTCATCACAGAAGAGATTTATTCCTTCTTAAACGATGAAGAAACCATCATGAAGGCTCCATGGCCAGTGGCAGAGGAGCACTTCATTGATGAATCCATTGAAGCCTCCATGGGCAGCATCATCGAAGCCATCCGAAGCATTCGAAACCTTCGTCAAGAGATGAATGTACCCAACAAGAGAAAGACCACCTTATCCATCTATGCCAATGAAGGGAAAGAAGAGGCCTTTAGATCTTCCGTGGAGTATCTCTTGAAGCTTGCCTATGCAGAAGAAGTCCACTTCCTAAAGGAAGACCCAAAAGACGATAGCAGCGTCTCACTTGTGACCTCCGCTGGTACCATCTATATTCCACTCTTAGACTTGGTTGACCGAGAAAAAGAGCTGGAAAGGCTAGGGAAAGAGCAAAAGAAATTACAAGCTGAAATTGACCGCGTACAAAAGAAGCTGCAAAACGAAAAATTCCTCGCCAATGCCAAGGAAGATGTGGTGGAGGAAGAACGTGCCAAAGAAAGAAAATATTCCAGTATGCTACAGGCTGTAACAGAGCGCATGCATGCGTTACAGTAGGCCATTTCATCCCAGAGAAAGAGAAGACTTTTGTCTTCTCTTTTTCTTTCCAATGGAAACCTTAGGCCTTATAATGAAAGATAGTAAAACCAAGAAAGATAGGTGACTTTCCTTGAACTATGAAGAAACACTAAAGGCCTTGCACAGCATCCCACGACAACCAAAAGGGTATACCCTAGAAAGAATGGAAGCTCTTTTGTCCCTTTTAGGACATCCTGAAAAAAAAAGGCGGTTCATTCATGTGGCAGGAACCAATGGTAAGGGATCTGTATCCAAGCTCTTGGCCACCACATTACAAAAGTCCGGGTATAAAGCAGGACTTTTCACGTCTCCCTACATCATAGATTTTCGGGAAAGAATCCAAATCAATGAAACGCTCATTGCCAAGGAAGCGGTTTGCCTCCTCTATGAGGAAGTGATGTTAAAAGCCGCCTTGCTTCCAAGAGCCTTAGGCTTGCCCACAGAGTTTGAGGTGGTCACCGCCATGGCCTTCTTATACTTTGCCCAAAGCACGGTAGACATTGCTGTGATGGAAGTGGGCATCGGTGGTCTGTATGATGCCACCAATGTACTCACCCCAATCCTTTCTGTGGTGACGCCCATAAGCTTTGATCATCAGGCCCAGTTGGGGGACAGTTTATCCGCCATCGCTGCTCATAAAGCAGGGATCATCAAAAAAGGGGTCCCGGTGGTCTGTGCACCCCAAAAGGACGAAGCCCTAAGCATACTCCAAGAAGTGGCAAAAGAAGTAGAGGCCCCCATGGTTCAGTGCCACAAAGAAGATGTGGTCTTTACTTCCTTCGATGGCAAGAAGCAAAGGGCTTTGTTCACCTTGGGCCATCACGAGCCCTGGATGATGTCCTTATCTTTACTTGGGCTTCATCAACTGGACAACGCCCTCACGGCTTTACGGGCTTTAGAGATCCTCATGGATAAGGGCTTTGACAAGATCACAAAAACTTGTATCCAAGAAGCTTTTGCGAAAACCACCTGGACAGGGCGTATGGAGATCCTACAGGACCACCCGTTGTGCATCGTGGATGGGGCGCACAACGAAGATGGGGCTCTTCGCTTAGTGGAGAGCATGAAATTTTATTACCCAAAGGCCCCAGTGTACATTCTTTTAGGGATGCTGAAAGACAAGGACGTACAAGCGGTGCTCCGTCCCTTAAAAACCCTGGCTACAAAGTTCTATCTCCACACCCCCAAGGATCCCCGGGCACTAACGGCAGAAGAGTTAAGTATCCTTCTAGGTTCTGAGACCTCTCATGAGTGCCACCAAGACTTGGCAGAGGCACTGGTAGAAGCTTTGAATACACTTCCAGAAGGAGGCATTTTGCTTGCTTGTGGGTCCCTTTATAGCATCGGGCCCCTGAAGGAAGCCTTGGCAAAAACACCCCATGAAAAAACCATCTCCTGAACCCTCAGGAGATGGTTTTTAGTGCCCTTTTTTGCTCAACTCTTTATAAAGCATTTCATAGATGTTTGTGGACTCTTTTTTCCAACTTTGAATGGACTTCTCTGCTGTTTCTTTCGTGGGGAAATTCATGCTTATGCGAATCAACTCATCTTTGTTTTCAAAGGCGCAGAGGGTCACTTGATAAGTGCCATGGGGCCCTTCACTAATTTCATGGGTGATGGTGGTCTCCTTGATGAGATGATTGATGTTTTCCGCAAGATAAGTATCGATGACTTTCTTTTTTCGATCCTGAAGTCTGTCTTTGAACATGGTGAGCACACTTTTTCCTTGTTCTGAAATCACCACCGCTTCTTTATCATGGACCACATCTAGTAAGACGAGACCTGTCTTGATCAATTCCTCAATGTACTGCTGCAACTCAAAATAATTAATGTACATACACTCCAAAATGATGTTGGAGAACTGGGTTTTTGTGAGAATCAGTTTCGACTGATTCAAGGTATATAAAATAAGCAACTTATTTTCTGCCAATGCATTATCCATAATCAACCTCCTAGACACTAGTTCAATAATACTCAAAAACAAAGCCGCTGACAACCAGAAAATAGTAGACATAGATGTGAAAGTATTCCATATCCTCCTGATATATTACGTAAAACTCTTGTAATCGAATACAATTTTGTTATAATAAAATGTAGTGTATCGAATAACATCCTATGAATATGAAATATAACTGGGGGGATTCACATCTTGGAAGCAACAAATGATAACGTCATAGTTTTGGAAGGATATTTTGTTCAACCACCGGAATTTAGTCATGAACTCTTTGGGGAGGAATTTTATAGTGGTATTTTTTCTGTGGATCGCTTAAGTGAATCCAAGGATCTGTTAAACATCACCATGTCAAAAAAACTTCTACCAGAGAATGTAGACATCGTGAATACCTATACACGCATCACAGGCCAGCTCCGAAGTTATAACAAAGTGGTAGGGGCGAAAAACAAACTACTCTTGTCGGTGTTCACAAGACATCTTTCTTTTCCAGCGGAGAAGGCAGAAGAGCCCAACTTCATCACTTTAACTGGGTATATTTGTAAAGAGCCCATCTATCGCATGACGCCTTTTGGCCGTGAAATTACAGATCTCTTGGTGGCGGTGAATCGCCAGTTTAATAAGACCGACTATATACCTGTCATCGCTTGGGGGCGAACCGCAAAATATACGGAGTCCATGACTGTGGGAGATCTTCTTAAAATCACTGGAAGACTTCAATCTCGGTCTTACACCAAGACTTATGGCGATGGTAGCACCGAAGAAAAGGTGGCTTATGAGGTTTCCTCTTCCACCATCACGAAGGTTTCACCTGTAAACGATTTATCAACAGTATCCCAAGAAGATTCTCAGATTGATAAAAATGCCCACAACTCATAGATTTTCGTTGACATCCTTCTAAATGAGCCTATAATAATAACATATTATCGAAGAATAGAGGGATCTGTATGACAAAAAAAATACTTCTATTCCAAAGCGTCGTGATTGCACTAATGATCTTGGTAGCAGTACTGCTACTCTCAGACGGAAAACTACTACAGGGACTACTCTACATTGTTTTTGCAGCATTGTTTTCCCTCTATACGCTGACGGAGTATCGACACATGGTAAACAAAAAAGAATAAGCAAAAAAGGGAGGCCACTGAAAAAGT
>DOKV01000213.1 GCA_003510765.1 Clostridiaceae bacterium
AGACACTGTACCCGAAGAAGGTTTGCGGGACAAACGGATAGTGCCATGAGCACCTCTAGAATTGATGCAGCCATCGAGTATATCCGAAGAACCCCTGAAATCCGAGACGTGCTACTCTCAGGGGGAGATGCGCTACTCATGAGTGATCAGCGTCTAGAAGCCATCATCAAGAAGCTTCGAGAAATTCCTCACGTGGACATCATCCGTATTGGTACCCGTGTACCGGTGGTAATGCCCCAAAGAATCACCGAGGACCTGGTTCAAATGCTGAAGAAGTATCATCCAATTTGGCTGAATACGCACTTTAACCATCCTTCAGAAATCACCAAAGAATCTAGAGAAGCTTGCGAGAGAATGGCCAATGCAGGCATTCCTTTGGGCAATCAATCGGTGCTCTTACGAGGCATCAATGATTGTGTCCATGTGATGAAAGATCTGGTTCAAGGCTTGGTGAGAATGAGAGTGCGTCCCTACTATATTTATCAATGCGACTTATCCATGGGGCTGGAGCACTTTAGAACCCCTGTATCCAAAGGTATTGAAATCATCGAAGGCTTAAGAGGTCATACCTCTGGCTTTAGTGTGCCAACCTTTGTGGTGGATGCTCCTGGTGGTGGCGGAAAAATCCCAGTGATGCCAAACTATGTCATCAGTCAAGGGGTACATAAAGTGGTGCTTCGAAACTTTGAAGGAGTCATCACCACCTATACAGAGCCAGATAGTTATGAGGAGGCTTGCCAATGTGAAGTATGTAAAGGGGAGAAGAAGGTCCAAAATATTGGTCTTTCTGCACTGCTTGAAGGAGATCAGTTAAGCATTGGCAATCCTCAAGAACTTCATAAGGCAAGAAACTAAGTGAAAGATCTTTTTAACTATGCTTCTTTATCCATCATGGGCCTGGGCAAAAATACCGGAAAAACAATGTTCTTAAATGCACTGGTAGACCTGAAAGAAACCTCTTTTCCGGAGCGGATTTTAGCCATTACTTCCATTGGGCGAGATGGTGAAGAGAAGGATGTGGTGACCAAGGGGAAGAAACCGAGAATATACATCCCAGAAGGGACCTTGGTGGCCACCAGTAAGGGGCTATTGTCCCGCTGCGATGTGACGAAAGAAATTCTAAAAACCACCGGAATATACAGCGCCATGGGTGAAGTGGTGCTGTTTCGGTCGCTTTCAGATGGTTATGTGGAAATCGCGGGACCCAGTAGAAGTGGAGACTTGAAGACTCTGGAGCAGATGATTCGTCAAGTTTCTCCGGAGGCCTTGTTTCTTGTGGATGGGGCCTTATCTCGGATGTCTTTTTCCACAGAGACAGAAGCTTCAGTGTTATGTACAGGGGTGAATCTCCATAAGGATTTGGTAAAGGTTCAAGAGAAAACCCTCCATGCTTTATACTGTTTAAAGCTCCCCAAGAGCCCTGTAGATAGCCCGAAGGGAAACCATCGGGTCTATGTTCATCAAGGTCACTGGAAAGAAGTGGAGGTTAAGGAAGCACATCTCATGGATGCCTTGGGGCCCATGTTAGAAGATTCGGTGGAAGGGATCTATATTCGAGGCGCGGTGACGGAAAGCCTTGTGGATAAGCTGCTTACGAAAAAGAACTTTAGAGATCTGTTCTTGGTGGGAAAGGATGGGACAAAGTTTCTTTTGGGGGAAGAAATGACCCTGCGCTTAAAGAGAAGAAACATCACCCTTTTTGTGGAGAACCCACTCTATGTGCCCATGATCCTTGTAAATCCCTATGATCTACAAGGGTTGAAAGTTCCAGTGGATACTTTGACAAAGAGACTGGAAGAAGAAACCAAGATGCCTGTATTTGTGTTAGATGATTTGGGAAGGAGTGGAGACTATTGAGAAGAGAGCCCTATGGTTTCCCTTATGTCATGGAGCTCATTTGTACGGTGAGCCCCATGGGCAAAGCCTATAAGAGAAGGCTCATGCCCTATCAAAATGAAAAAGCCTTACAAGAAGAGCTGAGAAAGACCAAAGCCTTCAGTGATCGCCTACGTATGGTAGAAAAAGAGAAGGAAGAGGTGCGTCATCTCCTCTCAGACATGAAAGACCTACAAGGTCTCATGCAGATGCTTCTAAGAGGAGAAACCTTAAGTGTCGTGGATTTGTATGAAGTGAAGCTCTTTGCAAGGCAGCTTCGCCAAATGGCCAAACCCCTTCAACAGTTGAATCTTGAGGAGAAGCCATTGCATTCCCTTGAAGGGGTGGAGCTTCTTTTAGATCCAGAAAAGGAAGACTTAGCCACCTTTTATATTTATGAAGTCTATGATGATAGGCTGAAAAATCTTCGAGAGGAGAAAAGAGCACTGGAAACAGCCATTCGGAAAGCGGTGGATGGCTCTAAGAGAACCCAGCTTCTCCTAGAAAGAAGAAGCCTCGTGGTCAAGGAAGAAGAGCAAGAGGAGGAGATCAGGGAAAGACTGTCCAAGGCCTTGGTTCCTTTCGTGGAAAAGATGCAGGAGAATCTTACCCTTTTAGGGAGACTGGACTTTTTCATAGGGAAAGCTGAAGTGGCAAGGAACTATCAGTTGCCTTTGCCAAAGGTCTCCTCTAGTGGGCCTCTTTCCATGGTGGAAGGGATTCATCCATATTTTGAGAAGATCTTAGCAGAGAAAAATCAGAAGCTTACGCCCATCACATTATCCCTAGTACCTGGAAGCACGGCCATAACGGGGGCCAATATGGGGGGGAAGAGCATGTCTTTGAAAACACTCTTTTTAAACGCCACCTTGGTCATGAAGGGGATAT
Source organism: Clostridiaceae bacterium (assembly GCA_003510765.1). GTDB lineage: Bacteria > Bacillota > Clostridia > Clostridiales > Clostridiaceae > Proteiniclasticum. Next base: position 2,764 of record DOKV01000213.1, read on the forward strand.
TGCCCTTTGCCAAAGAGATGTCTATGCCTCTTATTGAGCATCTGTACTTACTAGATGAGGACCAAGAAGAGATGAAAAAAGGACTGTCCTCCTTTGGTGGGGAAGTCTTGAAAATTCAAGAAATGCTAGGGTCTTTAACCTTAAAGCCATCGTTGATCATCATGGATGAACCAGCCAGAGGGACGAATCCCCTGGAAGGCAGTGCCATTGTGGGGGGACTATTGAATTATTTCAAAGGGCGTCCTCATTTCTTTCTCGTAGCCACTCATTATGATTTGAAAAACATGTCTGGGATCAGTCGTTATCAGGTTCGTGGCCTTCAAGATGCCTCTTTGGAAGATATGAAAGGCCATGGGGAAAAGGAAAAGATGGAGAGGGTGAAAGAGCTTCAAAGTCTCATGGACTATAGATTAGAAAAATGGGATGGGGAGCCCATCCTGGGAGATGCCATAAGAATCTCTGAGTTCCTTGGGTTTTCAGGAGACTTGATTAAAGAAATTCGAAATTTGCTGTAGAAGGGGAATAAAATGAGTAAAGTCAGATTAGATTTAGAGAAAGTCCGTGCAGCCAGAGGCTATGCACGGCACATCGCAGAAGATACACAAAAATTTGTGGAAGCTCATACTACCGTAGCCGTGGAGCGAACGGTGCTAAGGCTTTTAGGTGTGGATGGAGTAAATGAAGAGGGGATTCCCCTACCCAATGTGGTAGTGGACCATCTAAAAGAAAAGAAGGTCCTAGAAAATGGTGCGGCCTTTTATGTGGGCAATGCCATGGCTTCATTAAAGTTATCTCCTATGGAAATCGCGGAAGAAGTGGCCAAAGGAACCTTGGATTTGACCAAGCTCCCCTTGGCGGATGCCTTTGAACGCTCTCTTTTGATCAAAGAAAAGGCAGAAGAGATGGTCCAAAGAATCAAAGAAAACAGACAAGTGCGTGAAGAGAAATTGGATGCTTTTGGAGACAAGAAAGGTCCTTACCTCTATGTCATCGTGGCCACTGGAAACATCTATGCAGATATCGTGCAGGCTAAAGCTGCGGCAAAGCAAGGGGCAGATATCATTGCGGTGATTCGTACCACAGGTCAGTCCTTACTAGATTATGTGCCCTATGGCGCCACCACGGAAGGCTTTGGGGGAACCATGGCCACCCAAGAAAATTTCAGGCTCATGAGAGAAGCCCTTGATGAATCCGGTGAGGAGCTGGGGCGCTATATTCGCCTATGTAACTACTGCTCTGGGCTTTGCATGCCTGAAATTGCAGCCATGGGGGCCATGGAGCGTTTAGATGTGATGCTGAACGATGCACTTTATGGTATTTTATTCCGAGACATCAACATGAAAAGAACTCTGGTGGATCAATACTTCTCTAGAGCCATCAATGGCTATGCAGGGGTGATCATCAACACTGGAGAAGACAATTATTTGACCACAGCGGATGCTTATGAAGAAGCCCATACAGTACTGGCTTCTCAGTTCATCAATGAACAGTTTGCCCTAAAAGCAGGTCTCCCGGAAGAACAAATGGGTCTTGGCCATGCCTTTGAGATGGATCCTTCATTAAAGAATGGCTTCTTATATGAGCTTGCTCAAGCCCAGATGGCTCGGGAGATTTTCCCTAAAGCGCCACTAAAATATATGCCTCCCACAAAGTTTATGACGGGGGACATTTTTAAAGGGCAGGTGCAAAACACCCTCTTTAATATGGTGACCATCATGACGGGGCAAAAACTGCATCTTCTTGGCATGATGACAGAAGCCATTCATACACCATTTCTCTCAGATCGTGCGGTGGCCATTGAGAATGCCTCATATATTTTCAATACCATGGAAGACTTTGGCGAAGAGATTGAGTTTAAGAAGGGTGGCATCATGGAACAGAGGGTAGAAGAGGTGCTCAGTGAAACGGTGACACTGCTCAAAACCATTCAAGAAGAAGGCCTCTTTAAAACCCTTGAAACAGGAAAGTTTGCGGGAATTAAGAGACCTCAAGATGGTGGCAAAGGGCTACAAGGTGTTGTGAAAAAGAGTGCGGCCTATGAGAACCCTTTCTTTGAGTTGCTGCTGGATGGGAGGGTGAAGTAGATGAGTAGTGGTTTATATAGCAAAACCCAGGTGAACCTGGATGAGAAAATAGATCTTAGGAAGATCAAGCCCTATGGTGATACGCTCAATGATGGGAAAGTACAAGTATCCTTTACCTTGCCTGTGGAAGATGGAGATCAAGCAGTAGAAGCTGCAAAGCTTCTTGCGAAGAAAATGGGCTTAGAGGATCCTTTGGTGGCCCATCATAAGGCCCTGGATAAAGAGTTTACCTTCTTTGTGGTCTACGGTAGCGTTGGCCATTGCGTGAACTATGAGGACATTCACGTGGAAGCAGTGGGTGGAGAGGTATTATCCATGGAAGAAGTCAGTGCCTTCATCAAAGAGCATATAGGTCGAAAGATTCGTGTTCTTGGGGCTTCTACAGGCACCGATGCCCATACAGTGGGCATTGATGCCATCATGAATATGAAGGGCTTTGCAGGACACTATGGCCTTGAGCGGTATGAAATGTTGGAAGCGCTGAACATGGGGAGCCAAGTGACCAATGAAGAGTTTGTGGAAAAAGCATTGGCGCTAAATGCGGATGTGCTTTTGGTTTCCCAGACAGTGACCCAAAAAAATGTGCATATTGATAATTTGGTGCATTTGGTGGAACTACTGGAGGCGGAAGGTATTCGAGACAAGGTGGTGCTCATATGTGGAGGACCACGAATCAGCCATGAGCTGGCCAAAGAGCTTGGGTATGATGCAGGCTTTGGACCAGGAAAATATGCAGATGATGTGGCGTCCTTTGCAGTACATGAAATGGTAAGGCGAGGATTATAAAAATAAAAGGTAGGGCACCCATGAGAGAAAGTCTCTTTATGGGTGCCCTACCTTTTATGGGATGGTGCAAGAGAGAAAAAAGCTGAGAAGCACAATGGCTTTCTCATCTCAAAGAAAACAAGCCTTTCACAATGACTTGTGAGAAGCTTGTTTTTCATCGGATGTTTTTCATACAACATTTAAAAATTACGCATAAAAAGTGCATACATAACGGGCTACCGTTATGACGTGTGCTTAACAGTACATGGCCATGCTGAAACCAATAAGGTTCTTCAAGGGCTAGATCGGTTCTTTTGTTAGTATACCAACTTGCTGCAGCTTCTTGGTCATGCATCAATTATAACATTAATATTCATAAAATGGAATAATTATTCAATAATCCTTCGAGTTTACGCCTCTTGTCTTGGCTTACTTGTATGGATTATAGAAGTCTTCTTCCACACCATGGGTGAGAATCATGGGACCGTCTTTGGTGACCACCACCGTATGCTCAAATTGATAGACATAATTTCCTCTGGGTGTTTTTAAGGTCCATCCATCGGGATATTCTTCCACATAGTCATCCTTTTCACTGATGAAGGTTTCAATGGCCAGTACATGGCCTTCTTTAATAAGTGCTGCCCCTCTTCGTTCATTGTAGTTGAAAATGTTCTCAGGATGGTCATGAAGGGTTTTCCCTACGCCGTGCCCTGTGAGGTTTTTGATCACGGTGAAGCCATGGGCTTGGGCCTCATTGTAAACAGCACGACCAAGGTTATTGGACATGGTGCCTGGCATGGCTTTTTCGATGGATTTATACAGGCGAGACTTGGCCACTTGTAAAAGCTCCTGATGATGATCCTTTGAAGGAGGAATGTTGATGGTTAAGCCTGTATCTGCAAAATAGCCGTTTTTGGAGGCTGACACATCGATGTTCACCTTATCTCCTTCTTTGAGTACGTAGTCTGAGGGAATGCCGTGGGCCACCACATCATTGACGCTGATACATGTGTAGCCAGGGAAATCATACTCTCCCATGGGGGCTGACTCGGCACCAGTTTCTTCAAAAATCTCTTTGGCCAAAAGATCTAAGGATAAGGTGGTGATGCCTGGCTTGACGGCTTTGGCCATCTCATCTCGAACCAATGCACAGATGCGTCCAATTTCTTGTAAGGCTTTTAAATCCTCTGGGGTCTTTATAATCATAACAAATCACTCCTTGCTATCCATTATAAGCCACTTTGAACCAGATGAAAAATAGAACTTTCTTCTGAATTCACGGAATATACTACAAAATTTAGAAAAAGAGCTCGTGGATTATAGAAAATACTCAGAAAATTTGGTATGATGAGGAAGTAGTTAAAGGTTTTCATAGGAAACCAGATCAGAAATAATCATACAGCAGGAGGAAATGATATGTATATCAAAGAGTACCGTATCAAAAATTTACGTAATGTCGGAATAATCGGCCACAGTGGCACTGGAAAGACATCTTTGGCTGAAGCTCTTCTTTACTACACCAAGTCTATAGACAGACTGGGAAAAGTAGAAGAAGGAACCACGACAACAGACTTCGATTCTGAAGAGAAGAAAAAGCAGATTTCACTCCAGGC
>DOKV01000012.1 GCA_003510765.1 Clostridiaceae bacterium
GTTACTTCCATGAGTGAAATCGAGGAAGATAATGCTGCAAAAAATACCAAGAGGAAGAAGAGTGCGCCAAAGAAGGTGCCCAGGGGCATAGACTCAAACACTGCAGGCAGCGTGATGAACATAAGTCCAGGTCCTTCTGTTGGGGCAAAGCCAAAGGCAAATACTGCAGGTAAAATGGCGAATCCAGAAATAATGGCCACCAGTGAATCCAAAGATGGAATCAAAAACGCATCTTTTTCTAAGTCTTCGTCTTTTCTTAAATAGCTTCCGTAGGTGACCATGATCCCCATACCTAAACTTAAGGAGAAGAACACTTGCCCAAGGGCCGCGATGACCACTTTTAAGGTGATTTCTGAGAAATCAGGATTCATGAAGTAGCGAATCCCTTCCATGGCGCCATCTAGGGTGACAGAACGAATGACCGTGAGAAGTAGCAGCACAAAGAGTGCTGGCATGAGTAGCTTGGAAGCCTTCTCAATCCCACCAGAGATTCCTCGAATAACGATGACGGCAGTTAAGCCCATGAAAATCAAGTGATACACTATAGGTTCCACTGGTGATGAAATAAAGCTACTGAAGTACTCAGACTTATCTGCCCCTATGCCAGAAAAAGAAGCTGTGATGTACTTCATGACCCATCCACCGACTACAGAATAGTAGGACAGGATGAGAAAGCCTGAAAGAATGCCAAAGCCTCCAATAAAGCCAAAGCCTTTCTTGATTTTATTGTACGCACCATAGGCATCGGAGTTGGAATGACGTCCAACGGTCATTTCAGCGAGCATAAGTGTAAAGCCAAGAATGATAATAAGGACAATATACACCAACACAAATGCACCGCCGCCATTTTCACCAGCGAGATATGGGAATTTCCATAGATTCCCCAGACCCACTGCAGATCCCACAGCGGCCATGATAAAGCCAAACCGTGAGGACCAATTTCCTCTGTTTTGTTCCATAATAGTTCCCCCTTTTATTTTTTAAGTATGTGAAATGCTAGTCAAGAGCCATTGATTATGGCATGTTTGTCACATCCTTAAAAATTTATAAACTCTATTATACTGTCATCATGAAAACATTATCAATAGAAAATCTAAGGTTTTTCGCTATTTTTGCAATTTCATAAGGGATTGCTAGAATTTATATGAAATTGGCAAGATATTTTTTGATTACATACGAATAAAAGATGTGTGAAAATGATTTCACACATCTTTTTATAATTATAATGAAATTTTTCGTGAGATTTATGGAAAGTAATCCAAGGAAAACCTTTAGGAATCTGTGAACCTTTTGTCAAAAAAACGCTCTGTACATACTTTGATGATGGTTTCTAAAGCTTCGATTCTTGCGAAGCGCTTGTTGTTTCCATTGATCACCGTCCATGGAGCGTACTCCGTGGAGGTTTTATCCAGCATATCATTGATGGCTTCTTCGTAGGCTGACCATTTTTCACGGTTACGCCAATCTTCATCGGTGATCTTCCATACTTTGTCTTCATCCTCTTGCCTTGCTTCAAACCGTTTTAATTGTTCTTCTTTGGAGATATGGATGAAGAACTTGATGACGATGGCCCCAAAATTAGTCAGGGATTTTTCGAAATCATTGATTTCTCCATAGGCTCTTCTCACATCTTTATTGGTGGCAAAACCTTCTACCCTTTCCACCATGACGCGACCATACCAGGATCGATCATAGATGGAAATATGACCGGTTTTGGGTACTTGACGCCAGAATCGCCATAAGTAGTGGTGTTTGAGCTCTAAATCCGTAGGCGCTGCTGTAGTGTTGATCTCATACCCTGTGGGGTCTAGTTGACGGACGACACGCTTGATGTTGCCTCCTTTTCCAGCCGCATCCCAGCCTTCATAGACCAAAATCAGCGGAATCTTTTTTTCATAGAGGGTATACTGAATGTCACGTACTTCTTTTTGCAGTTTATCGAGTTTTTCATTGTAAGCAGATTTACTGAGTTCTTCCTCTTCATCATGATCTTTTAAGATGTTCTTGAAGGATCCATCAAAAAATCCATCATTGTTCTCTTTTCCTTCTTCCACGCGCTTTTTCTCTTTTTTAACCCTTTTTTCTAGACGCTCCACCACCAGTGACATCACTTCATTCACCGTCTCAAAGCGGTTCTTGTAGTGGATGTGGGCCCAAGAATCTTCTTCTTTTTCTAATAAGGACTCTATTTCTTTTTTGTAGGAAGCGTCATTATCTCGATCGTATTCCTGCGCTTTCCACATGGTTCTAGGATTGTCGTACATCCGTTGAATATTGGCTTTTTGTTTATCCTCATCAATATGCACATAAAACTTCAAGAGCTCTGTACCGTCATCCACCAGGGTTTTCTCAAAGCTTTGCATCTCTTCTAGTAAAACCTCAGGATCTTCATAAGCGTCATATAGCGCTGGATTATTTTTGATGGCGCTATAAAGAGAGTACCAACTGCGGTAGAAAATGGTGAATTCTTGATGGCTAGGGGTGTGGGTAAAATATTGCCACAAGAAAGGTTTTCTCCGCTCTACTTCCGTGGGGGTATGGGTTGCATAAAATTTTGTGTACCGTGGGTCTAGAGAAATGAGCAGTTCGTTGGCCAATCTTCCCTTTCCTGACGCATGGACTCCTTCAAAAAGAATCATCACAGGTACATTGTAATCTTTCATTACACGTTGTAAATAGCCCAGTTTCAAGGAGAGTTTATCACGCTCCTTTAGGAGCTGTTTTTGATCTTTTTCTTCCATGGGGCACCGTCGAGTAGACAGTCTC
>DOKV01000165.1 GCA_003510765.1 Clostridiaceae bacterium
TGTACTTGACGGTCAAATTCATACTTTAGTGCTTTTTCCAACGCTTTAAAGGAGTTCATGTTTTTGATTTCAGACTTAACACCCAGGGTTTCTACCCCCACTTCACGAATGGAGATGTTGCCATCACAACGCAAGGAGCCTTCCTCCATTTTCACATCAGAGACCCCTAGGGAAAACAAGATGGACCGAAGCTTGGTCAGATATAAGGTGGCTTCCTCTGGGGTTCGAATGTCTGGTTTGGAGACAATCTCAATGAGTGGCACACCAGAACGGTTGAAGTCCACCAAGGTGCCACTTTTGGCGTGTAGCTGCTTCCCTGCATCCTCTTCCATATGAATACGCTCGATGCCAATGCGTTTTTTCTCCCCACTTAGCGGGGTGATGTCAATATAGCCCTCATAACAAATGGGGAAATCATTTTGCGTAATTTGATAATTCTTTGGTGCATCTGGATAGAAATAATTCTTTCGATCAAATCGGTTGAACCGATGAATGCTACAATGTAAGGCCAATCCTGTTTTGATGGCTTTGTTCACCACTTCCACATTGATTCTTGGCAAAGCACCTGGAAGTCCCAAGCACACAGGACAGACATGGGCATTGGGTTTTCCACCATATTCTGTACTGCAACCACAAAAAGCCTTGGTCTTGGTGGAAAGCTCCACGTGTACTTCTAATCCGATGACGGCTTCATACTTTTTCATCTGCTTCCTCCTAACCCTTTAGGTGTCATATTCAGCTTCAAAGAGGATTCCACGCCATAGGCGATGTCTAAAATCTTCTGTTCACTAAAGTAGTCGCCCATGATTTGAAGACCTAAAGGCAAACCTTCCACTTTCCCTGAAGGAATGGACACCGCAGGAATCCCTGCAATGTTCACAGGCACTGTATAGATGTCGTTGAGATACATGGCCATGACGTCTTCTCCATTGTCCCCAAACTTAAAGGCTGGAGATGGCGTCGTAGGAGAAATAAGGGCATCAAACTCTTTAAAAATCTTCTTGTATTCCTCTTGGATCATTTTTCGAACTTGTAGCGCCTTCTTATAATAAGCATCATAATATCCTGCGGAGAGCACATAGGTGCCCAGCATAATTCTTCTTTTCACTTCTGGACCGAAGCCCTCACTTCTAGAACGGGCATAAAGATCCATGACATCCACCACATCTTCAGCGCGTTTCCCAAAGCGTACCCCATCAAATCGCGCAAGATTAGAAGAAGCTTCTGCCGAGGAAATGATGTAGTACACCGCCAAGGAATAGTGGGCCATGTCTAAATCGATGAAGTCCACAGTGGCGCCCAAGTCTTTCAGCACCTCTATGACTTCCATGAGATTTTTTCGCACAGCTTCATCCAATCCTTCGCCCAAGAAATCCTTGGCCAGAGCAATTTTCTTCCCCCGAAGGTCGCCCTTTAAGTGGGCAAAAAGATTCCCCAGCTCCTTCTTGTTGGTGGTGAAGTCCATGGGATCATGGCCTGCCACAGAAGAGGTGATGAGCGCTAAGTCTTTCACATCTCGTCCAAAAGTACCCACCTGGTCTAAGGTAGACCCAAAGGCGGTGACCCCATATCTAGAAATGTTCCCGTAGGTGGGCTTTAACCCTGCAATGCCACAAAATGAAGCCGGCTGACGTACAGAGCCACCGGTATCTGTGCCCAGGGATAAGGGCACTTCCATAGCCGCCACAGAGGCTGCAGAGCCTCCTGAAGAGCCTCCTGGCACCCTGCTTAAATCATGGGGATTTCTGGTGAGCTGATACGCACTATATTCAGTGGAAGAGCCCATGGCAAATTCATCCATGTTGAGTTTCCCCAGTAAAATGGCCTGTTCCTTCTTTAATTTCTTCACTACAGTGGCGTCATAAGGCGCTTTATAGCCTTCCAAAAACTTCGAAGCACAAGTATTTTGAAGTCCTTTCACGGAGATATTGTCTTTGATCCCCACAGGGATTCCGCCTAAAAGACCTCCTTGATCTTTGCCCTCATCAAAGGCTTTGGCCGCCTCAAGGCTTCCTTCTTCATCTACATATAAGAAAGCACCGACGTCTTTTTCCACCTCTTTGATTCTCTTCAAGTGACTTTCTACAATTTCTACACTGGTCACTTCTTTTTGATCCAAGAGTGTTTTCAGCTCATGGGCTTTTTTGGTATATAATTCCATTTACTTTTCCTCCCGATCAATGACACTGGGCACCTTTAAGTAGTCTTCGACTCTTTCAGGCACATTTTGTAAAAACGCTTCTTGGGGAAGAGATGGTTCCACCACATCTTCCCGATAAACATTTTCCAGGTAGAGGGGATTCACAAGAATCTCCACATCTTCTGTATTGAGTTCACTTAATTGGTCCACATATTGAAGAATCATATTCAGATCCTTCACCAAGGCATCGGTCTCTTCTTCACTGACCTGTAATCTGGCCAGCTCTTTGATATAATCCACATCTTTTTTGGATACTGCCATAGGAACACCTCCATCTAATTTCTTTTTCATGCGGAAAAAGTTACAACAGGCTCTGTCATAACTTCTCCAAAAAAACCTTCTATTATTTTAGCATAAGTACCTTTAATATACACCTGACAAGAGGAAAATTAACTGAATCACTGAAAACACCAAGGCAAAGACGCTGTAGCGTAGATAGCTGGGATACTTCCGTGCATTGATATAGAATCGACATCCCCACACCACCAGGCCAATGAATATGGCCCATTGGACAGGTAGGTACGTGTCAAAAAAAGGCCAGGAGAGCACCCCATTAAGATGCAAGGTGGTGAAGACTAAGAACACCGAAACCACCAGAAGCATTCCCCAACCAGCCGCGCCCAGAACTTTTTCCAGTCTTTGACGATTTCTTCCTTTTTTTTCCATTATGTCTTTTCCTCCACCAGTGTCAGAAACTCTTCTTCCGTTAAAGTCTTAACGCCCAAAGCTTCAGCCTTGGTAAGTTTACTGCCCGCTTCTTTGCCATAGACCACAAAATCCGTTTTCTTGGATACTGAGGAGGTAACCTTCGCCCCCCAAAGCAACAGCTTTTCTTCTGCATCTTTTCTTGTGAATTTCTCCAAGGTCCCTGTGAGCACCACGGTCTTGTCCGTGAAAGGGCTTTCCGTGATCTCTTTTTCCTCATAGAGGATCTCCACATGGGCAAGGAGCGCGTCCATTTCCGCCACAATTTCCTCTGCGTCAAAGAAAGTCTTGATGCTTTTGGCCACGATTTCTCCCACATCCGGCACCGCCATGAGCTCTTCAAGGGAAGCCTTCCGGACCCCTTCCAAGGTCTTAAACCGCGCCTCCAAATCCCTACTGGTAGAAATCCCTACATTGGGAATGCCTAGAGCATAAAGGAATGCATGGAGTGGCCGTTTACGAGAGGCTTCTATGGCCCTTAATAAATTGTCCGCTTTCTTTTCTTTCACTTTATCCAGGCTCATGAGCTCATCCCGGGTTAAAGTATAGAGCCTAGACACCTCTTTTAGATCCAGCTTCTCAAAAAGCTGTTCCACGGTTTTCTCTGACAGCCCTTCAATGTTCATGGCATCTCGTCCAGCATAATGGACGATGCTTTTCACCATTTGAGGCTTACAAGATAAGGAGTTCTCACAAAAGAGATGGGCGCCCTCTTCTAGAAGTGGTGCACCGCAAGAAGGACACGTGTCTGGAGCCATGATCTCTTCCCCATCCTCTGGTCCCCCTTCATCAACCACCCCTAAGATTTCAGGAATCACATCATTGGATCTTCGAATAAGGACCTCTGCCCCCACATAGACCCCTTTTCTTTTGATGTCATCCATATTGTTTAAGGTGGCTCTTTTCACCGTAACCCCAGATAAGTCCACAGGGGCTAAAATGGCTGTGGGGTTTACGCGACCACTGCGGCCCACATTCCATTCCACCGCCAAGAGCTTGGTTACGGCTTCTTCTGCTTCAAATTTGTAGGCAATGGCCCATCGAGGGAATTTGATGGTGTACCCTAATAGCTCTCGGGTGCGTTGGTCATCAATGGCCACCACCACCCCATCGATGTCAAAGTTTAGCTCTTGCCTTTCCTCTTCGATTTCTTTGATCCATTTCTCCAAGGTGGCAAAATCCTCTGCGGCTTTAAAATACCCATCGGTGAGAAAGCCTTGATCTTTGATAAAGGCCATCATCTCCCGGTAATTTTTAAAGGGTGTACCTTCAATATAGCCAATGTCATAGAAAAACGCCGTGAGGTTTCTTCTTCTGGTTTCTTGAAGGTTCAGGTTTCGAAGGGCTCCTGCTGCCCCATTTCGTGTATTTTTCAGAGGCACCTCAGCATCTTTGTTATATGCCATGAGGGCCTCTTTGGTCATCATGGCTTCCCCATGAATTTCCAATGGCCTGGTGCTGTTTATTTTCAAAGGCACCGAGGTGATGGTTTTCACCTGGGCTGTCACCTCTTCTCCCAACGCCCCATTGCCTCTGGTGGCCGCGGTGACAAGGATCCCTTCTTCATCATAGGTCAAGTTCACCGTGAGGCCATCAAACTTTCTTGTGACGATGTATTTTATCGGCGGAAGGATCTCTACCCCTTCTCCATTGACCTTCTCCACAAAGGAGAGGTTTCGCTGATGCCAAGCCATGAGCTCTTGAAGGCTTTGGGCTTTATCAAGGCTCCACAGTCTTCCCAAGTGTTCATGCTTGGGTAAGGTAGACAGCACTGCATCCCCCACCCGTTGGGTGGGCGAATAAGGAAGGACCATGCCAAGGTCCTTCTCCAGGGCCACCAACTGATCATATAAGGCATCATACTCCTGATCTGACACCAGGGGGGCATCATAGGTATAATAGGCCTTGGCGTAGGCGTTGAGCTGTTCTATGAGCCGTTCCATTTCTATTCTTTTCTCTTCCATGTGTACAACCAATCCTTTACAGTATTAGCAAAGCTCCAAAGGAGCAATGCCTAGCATCAGGTGCTTCACACCATTTTGATCAAAGGCGATGGTGACCTTCAGGTCTCCCTTGGCCTCTTCTGTAGAAATTACTGTGCCCACCCCAAACTTTGGATGTCTCACCTTGGTGCCAAAGGTCACGGAGGATCTCTTTAAGGCTACCTTATCCGGCGTATCCAAAATCCTTTGGGCATCTTCCAACGCTTTTTCCACATTATAGTCCACATACTTCAAGTTCTTATCCTTGTACTTGATGGTATGGGGATT
>DOKV01000201.1 GCA_003510765.1 Clostridiaceae bacterium
ATGAAAATGGTTTCTAGATTGATGCTACCCTTATGACTTTCGATGAAATCCGATAACCCCAAAGCCAATGCTAAAGATGCTTTGAAACTCTCTCCACCGGATAAGGACTGCACATCTCTTTCACGGCCTGTATACTCATCAAAAACATTAAGCCCCAACCCAATTTTTTCTCTTCTACTTTCTGTTTCAGCCCTTCTTCTTAACTCATAACGCCCTTCGGACATTTTCCGTAGCCTCATATTGGCTCGTGTTAAAATTCCTTCAAAATAATAGGATTGCACAAAGGTTTCAAAATTCATTCCTAGATAAGCTGTATCATAAAGATCTTGATACAGTACCAAGGCCTTTTTATTTTCCATATAACGCTCATGAAGTGTGCCCAGTCGATCATGGGCTTTTTGCAGATTATGCAGTAATATGCTTTGTGCATTTTGACGTTCTAATATCTCCGCCACAAGAAACTGCTTTTGACCATAGGTCTTTTTTAGTGGCGCTAAATCTTTATAGACCAAGGATGCTCCTTTCTCCTTCAAAGATTCATAGACGCCTTTCATTTGATTATATTCATTGAAAAACCTCTGGACTTCTTTTATGAGGGCCTCCATGGTTCCCACTTGGCCTTTATAGGCTGTATACATTTCCTCGGAAACCCCTACCTTCTGTAGGCTTTCAAGAAAGTCCGTTTTTAGTAGCCCCTCTTTTTCTATTGCTCTTTCCTTGGTTTCTTCAAGTGTACTCTCACGACCTACTAGTTTTTCTCGTTGATTCATCAACGCTTCCCACTTCTTTCGAGTTTCCTCTCTTTCTTCTTCAATGGCTTTGATTTGCTTTGTGAGCTTTTCAAGCTCCCCTTGAAGCATGCTGGGCTCTTTGGGCACACCTTCTCTCTCTAATCCATTACGTTCTCCTTGTAATTGATGAAGCTTTTCTTCTAACCCTACCCCTTTTTTTTGTTCCTCTTCCATCTTTTGAAGAAGATTCTCAAGCTCCATGAGCTGATCGTTAAACTGATTCTTCAGCGTGGTATATCGATTTTTTTTACTCATTTCTTGAAGTAGTTGTTCTTCCATGTGCTTCTTTTGTGCTCTTTCTTTCTGACCATGAATTCCCACCTCATGGGCTTTTTCATAGGATATGGACAGCGCTGCTTTTTCCTCTTCTATATCTGCCAAAAGGTCCTTGTGCTGATTTGTCAGATGTTTTACATCTTGTGCCATAGTGGCCAGAGCTTGTTCTATTTGATGCTTTCTCTTTTCTGCTTCATCAAAATGTATGGCAGAGAATGCTTCTTCAGAGACTTCTGCCAAGGGATGATGCGTGGACCCACAAACAGGACATGGCGTTTCTTCCTTTAAGTCCTTTCGTAGCTGTAATGCATAATTGGCTTGCTGCTTATTCTTTTCTCTCACATAGACTTCTTCAGCCATCCGCTGTTCTTTGAGCAAAACTTGCCTCTTCTTCTCTGCCTCCAGGATGTCTTTTTCTATAGTTTCCGCTTTTTCCATATGCTTATAGAGGTTTATGAGTTCTTTCAACTCTTTCTCTTTGGCTTGGTCTGCATGGTTTAAACGTTCCAACTTTAACTCGTACTCTGACATCTCTTGAGACAACATTCGCTGTTTCTCCTGAATCCCTTGTCTTTCCACCTCTTTCTTAGACAAGTGATCTAACATAGATTTTTGCTGATCATAAGCCTTTTTTACCTCCCTCTGTGCCTTCAACACCTCTTGGAGCCGTATAGACTTATTCAATAAGCTTTCCACATGATTCTTTCTAGCCTTTTGGTGATCCAAGGTATTGGCCGCCTCTTCTACCTCTTGAAGCTTTTTTTCCAATGGCTTTACCATGGAGGATAGCCTTCTTTTCTCATCTTGCAAAAGATGTAGTTCTTGTTCTAGCTCTTTTAACTCTTGACCTTTCTCTTTCCACTGGTTTTCTTTATAGACAATACCAGAAATAGAGCGCATCAGTTTCACTTCCTGATCCTTTTTCTCATAGTGTCGTTTTTGCCCATAAAGATTCTCGAAATTCTTCTTTGCCTCTTGATAGGTCTCATAATCCTCATTGTTCTTTTCTGCCAAGGTGATTTCCTGTTCCAGTAATTTCAGATCTTTTTCTTGCACATCCTTCTCTTCTTTGATCTTTTGGCTTTTAGATGCTTCTTCTTGGAGCCTTTCTTGCAAAGCATCTTTCCCCATTTCTATATCTTTACCCTCTATGGAAGACTCTTCCAGGATTTCTTTGAATCGAAGCACCAACTCTTTTTCTAAGGCCTTTTTCTCATCATATTTATCTTTTATGGCCAGCTGAATTTCTTCATATTGCTCTGTGGCAAAGAGTTTTTTTAAGATTTCCGATTTCTCTTTGGTGCCTGCCGTCAAAAACTCTCGAAACTCCCCTTGGGGAATCATGACAATCTTCTTAAACTGGTCTATGGTTAAACCCAAGATGGTTTCAATCTCTTGATTCACTTCTCGGATTTTGGTTAGCGCATTGGCTTCTTCTCCTTCTAACGTAAAATAAGCCTTATTGAGTCCCTTGGCAGATTCACTTCTCTTGACAAAGTATCGCTTCCCACGAACTTGAAAAAGAAGGCTCACTTCCAAGTCCTCTTTCTCTCCCGCCATATGGCTCCTATAACACTTGGCTTTGCTTCGTACCTCTCCGCTACCTTCTCCATAAAGTCCATAGCAAAGAGCATCAAAAATCGAGGTTTTCCCGGCTCCAGTGGGGCCGGTGATGAGAAAGATTTTCTCTTCAAAAAGACCCTGGAAATCCACGTGGGTTTCTTCTTTAAACCCTAAAAAATTCTTCATCGTTAAGGTCAACGGCTTCATTGCTCCTTGCCTCCTTTCATTTCTTGTAACAGTGCCCTCAAGGCCTCGATCTTTTCTTTTGTTAGCTCTCGATCATTTTTCATACGATAGAAATCTTGAAAAAGCTCCGTGACATCATTTTTCTCAAGCATTTTAAAATCCGCCTGTTCCTGAAAGATCTCGGTCTCTTCCCGCTTCTTTCTCAGTTCAAGGATGTTGGGGAAACGGTCTTTTAGTCGCTTCATAGGATCTAAGATTTCTTCCTGATCTTCGAGCATCACCCGGATGTAATCATTGGGGTTTCCCTCATAGCTGCCATTCATGAGGTCGTGAAAGTGCCCCGTCAAGGTCACCACATCTTTTTCTGCCCTCAAAGGAATCTCTCGAACTTCCACCTCTCCATCAGCCCCAAGTTCTACGATGCTGATGCTTTTTTTGTGGTTTTCCTCCGAGAAAGAATACTTCATGGGGGATCCTGCATAACGAATTCTATCCTTCTCCACCCATTGAGGCTTGTGCAAGTGGCCAAGGGCTACATAGTGAAAATCAGAAAACACCGATGTCTTGATATAGTCATGCCCGCCCACGGATAAAATACGCTCAGATTCACTCTCTTCCACATCTTCTTTGGCAGATCCCGCCACAAAGCCATGATAAACTAGGACCTTTCTATGCTTGGTACGTTTTCTGCTTTCTTTAAAGATCCGCTCATAGACCATGGAGTCATCTCTAAAGGACGTTAGGTCATAAATGCTTTTTAAAATGGCGGTATCCCGATAGGGAAATAGATAAAACTCCACAGGGCCATGCTCATCTTCTAAGGTGATACACCTTAGTGGTCTGCGCACTTCATTTTCCACCAATATCCCTTGGGCTTCTAGAAGTCCGGACAAAAATCCCACACGTTCATGAGAATCATGATTTCCTGTGATGATGAGGTTTTTTGTGCAAAGCTTAGACAGCTTCGTTAAGAATTCATCTGTAACTTTCACCGCATCTTCTCTTGGAATGGATCGATCATAGAGATCTCCCGCGATGATCACCACTTGCGGTTTTTCTTCTTTTACCACCGATAGTAGCTTGCTTAGCATATCCTGTTGATCTTCTAATAAGGATATGCCATTAAAGTAGCGCCCAATATGAAGATCTGCCACATGTAAAATTTTCATGCCTGTACACCCCTTTCTACTCTTATCTTCTAGTGTACCCAAATCTATCCCGAAGTACAACGTGCACCCATAAAAAGCAAAATCTCTTCAAGTATTCACAGAAAACTCTGTATTTTCTCCAGATCTATTGTAAAATAGGGTCAGGAGGTGGTTTCATTATGCCCAAAAGAATCCGCATGAGCCTTCGATTGTCCAGCAATCGGCACACCTATGGAGAACCTTTTCAAGAAGTCACAGAAGCTTTGATCCCAAGTATAGCCGAAGCTATTTTAGACGCCTATGAAGGCACCGTGGATGATGAAGGTGATACCTTGGCTCAAACCATTGAAGAACTTCACTTGGTCTTTCAAGGAACCCTAGGGCCCTTGCTTCGAGATGCGTCCCTGGTCATCCAAAAAAATGGAGATCTGGCCTCGGGGATTCTTCTTTGTGATTATCGTGGAGAAGCCACTTTGACCTATACCTTCACAAAAAAAGCCTATCAGCGTCTAGGTTACGCCACTTTACTCATTGGAAGAGCTGCGGAGATTCTCTACGAAAAAGGCTATCACTCCTTATATCTCTATGTCACCATGGAAAACAAAGAAGCCCTAAGGCTCTATGAGTCCTTGGGTTTTGTTGAAGTGCCCTTAACCACGGTGTCTGAAATCTACGTGGATTAGTTCTTTCACGGATACACACATTGACAAAACCCCCTATAAAAAGAAAGCCATTTGTCAAAGTTTCTCTGGACCAAATCACTTCATGTGATATAATGACCTTATAAGAACACAATTTCATTACTTTTCACATACAGGTTGTAAAGACAATACTTTACACGAAGAGGG
>DOKV01000133.1 GCA_003510765.1 Clostridiaceae bacterium
TTGTAGTACTTATGGGAAATATCGTTTGCTTCAGCAAATTCCACTACCCCTTCCCATGATCCTTGGTTAAAGGACTTGTCATCGATGTTTCCCTTATCTGTGATCAGCGCAATTTCAGCGGTATCATCAGTGGATCCACATCCGGCTAGAACCATTCCAACCATCATGATTGACATTACAATCGCAAGCATTTTTTTCATTAAAAAACCCTCCAAATATTTCGTTCGACTTTTTTTGTCGTTGGTCTTATTATAGCTTTTTTACAAAAAAACCACAACTATTAATGTGTTTGAAATGGCTGAATGTACGTGTTTTTTTGAAATTAATTGTCATAATTATGTACATTCTATTAACAATCTCACATCGTTTACATGATTTCAAGACACCTAAACCTCGCAACACATTGAAAACCAATACATTTAGCCACTATAAATTTTTTAACTATCTTTACTTCATATGAGGATATCCCAATTGCCTACATGCTTCATAGGTCACTATGGCTACAGTATTGGCTAGATTTAAACTTCTGGCTGTGGTTTCCACCATGGGCACACGAAACAGCTGTTCTTTGTACTCTTCCATGATGTATTCTGGTAACCCACTGGATTCTCTCCCAAAGACTATAAAGACCTCTTTTTCAAAAGGAATGTCTGAATGCGCCCTGGTCCCTTTGGTGCTGGAGAAGTAGAAGGTGGCCTCTTTATGCCTGTCTCTCAGCTCTTCAAAGCTTCCATACATCTCCACTTCTAAGTCTTTCCAGTAATCTAGGCCTGCTCTGGCCACGGTCTTCTCATCAAGTTTAAATCCTAAGGGGCCGATCAAGTGAAGCTTGGCCCCTGTCAAAACACAGGTACGGCCAATGTTTCCCGTGTTCTGAGGAATCTCTGGTCTAAACAATACAATATTAATCAATTTGGTCACCTTCATGAAGTATATATTTTTCAATGAGCACTGCAACGCCGTCCTCCACATTGCTTTTTGTTACAAATTTCGCCACGCTCTTCACCTCATCCATGGCATTGCCCATGGCCACTGGAAGACCTACCACTTCTAACATAGGCAAATCATTTTCACTATCGCCCACGGCGATGATTTCCTTGGCCTCAATGCCCAAGGCTTTGGCCAAGGCCAGCACGCCTAGCCCCTTATCTGCAGTTTTTGAGGTGAACTCCACATTGTCAGGCCCTGAGCTCACCACTTTAATATTTGGATTTTTCATCACTTCTTCCTTAATGCTAGGAATCACTTGAGGATCCGGGAAAACAATCCCCTTTTGAATTTTATTCCCCGTTTCATGAAGGATTTCACCTAAGGAAAAGGTTTCTGTAATGTATTTAATGTAGATTCTCCTATTCTCAGGCAATACCTTGGCCATTTCCTCATAGCGTCCCACATAATCTCGATACTCACTGACATACATGGTGCCATGGTTATACCAATTGATCCTCACATTATACCGATCCAAAACCTGTTGAATACTTAAGATGTCTTCTAAAGGTAAATTCTCCTCATAGTAGATGGTCTCTCCTTCCTTTGCGCTGACAAAAGCTCCATTGGAAGAAACGATGGGATCTTGAAGCCCCAGTTCGTCAGAGTAAAGCAGTGCACTATTGTGCATACGACCCGTGGACAAGGCCACCACAACGCCCTTTTTCTTCGCTTTTTTAATGGCCTCTTTTACTCTTGGGGATATGGATAAGTCCGGTCTTACCAAGGTCCCGTCAATATCAATACAAATCATCTTATACATAAACATTTTCTCCTATCTTCTCATTCGTCTTTAAATCTTAGCCAATATATTTTTTAAAGAAGATGTAAATGTCTCCTCGATATTCCTTGGCTAGTCCGTAGACATCATCATAAAGTTCTTGTCTCTTTGTAAATACTCCTGGTTCTCCACTGAATTTCTCTTGATACACCGCCATGATGAGTTCTTCTACCAGGGCTCTTAATTCATCATCTTTGATTCTTCTGGCCATCTCTAGGGGTGTCTCTCCGGGTTCCTTCCTATAATAGACCAAGGAAAGACCCCGTATGATTTCTTTATAATAGCGAAGAAGTTTTGCCTCTTTCATCAAGTACTTTATCCGAAGTTTTCTATAACTCATCCATAAGCCCATGAAGAGTACCATGGCACCCAGGCTACTGAGAACGATGTTTCTTCTGATGCGCTCTGTGCGTTCTTCCTCCGTTTCTATACCAGGTCCATTGAAGCCTCCATTTTGGTCAGGCTCTTGGATGGAAGGATCATTTTCAGGATTTAAAGGATCTACAGCTCCTTCTTCATCCTCTGGTGTTTCCCCTTCTGGTTCCTCTGTTTCCAGCAGTTCTCTTGGTGTGCCTGTGGCATCCACAGTCACCCAAATATCATTTTCCGGGTCAACGAGTATTTCTGTCCACGCATGGGCATCACTGTTTTTTACAATGTATTTCCCATCTTCAAGCTCGTCAAACATTTTAAACCCTTCTACGTATCTCGCAGGAACCCCTGCGATGCGCAGCATCATGGTCAGTGCTGTACCAAAGTATACGCAGTAGCCTTCTTGCACCTCAAACAAGAAGTGGTCCACAAAGTCCGCGCCTTCAGGAAGATCTCCAGGGGTTAAGGTGTACTCATAGTTTTCCATGAGATACATCCCAAGGACATAGGCTTTTGCCAAACTGGTTGGTGCATCGGCCACCAAGCTATTCACCAGCTCCACGGTGCGATCAGTAATGGTCTCCCCCACTTGAAGATAGCTTTCATAGCGCTCCGCATAAGCCTCTGATAGCCCTCCCACATCTTCCCTGGCTCTTGAAAAGAGGGTGCTTAGCATTTGCTCTTCTGGATAATAGGTCAAGTAATAGTTGTTGATGACGGTTTTACTACTGGTGAACAGGTTGTCTTGGGCATTGTAATAAAGTAGGGCCAAGTGATTATGAAACATCATTTCTTTTGTAAAAACACCGTTAAAGAGATTACTGGTCATCTCAACCACAGGACGTATCTCCAGTACCCGTGCACTCTCCGTCCCCACAATCTCTTCGTAAAAGGCCATTTTCTCCTCAGGCACTTGTGACACCGGATCGTACTCTCTATAATCCCTTTGCCAGCGATCTCCTAGATAGGTGGATTTCACTGCCCCCCGTAAGTAGATGGCTTCTTCGCCAAAGACGTGAAGCACTTCTGTGTTATCAATGGCAATATCTCCCCCCAGGATGGTGTCTGAATCGTTGTACCCTGTGAGACCAATGCCAAAGGGATCCCCAATGTTTCGTCCGTTGATGCCTGAAGGTGGCACCACTTGGCCATTAAAATAATTCCAGAGCCGATCAGAATAAATGCCTTTGGCTTCCACATCGATGAAAAAGGAACCCAAGGTCACCACCAAAGTCAAAACCATGGCTTCCGTCAAACGCCTCTTTCGATGCACCTTAAAACTCTTTGTATTTTGATCTAGTAGTGTCGTTCGGTAGAAAAAGATGCTAAAAGCCCACACGGGGATGAAAAACCTTACGTATTCATAGGAATTTCTATAATAATCTACAATCCATAAAAACAGCAACAGGCCCATGTCTAGAATGACCATATTATACGGGAATATATATAAGGTAACACTCAACACCGTTGCGCCTACTAGCATCATGAGTTTTAGAATGTTTGCAAAATCATCAAACTGAATGTCTAGCCCTTCCATGATGGTGCTGTTGATCACCCCCACATCTGTGGGGATGGCTAAAAGGTCGATGGTTTTTACTTGATGAAACAGTAGATACGCACTAAGGAGCCCAAGGAAAAGAAACCCCAACTTATAGTAACGGTTTTCTCCCTTCATAAGCCCTAGGGATCCCAGCACTGTCAAAAGGGGTA
>DOKV01000135.1 GCA_003510765.1 Clostridiaceae bacterium
AGTTTCTCCGCCACAGCCTTTAGACGATCTCCTCGGATTTTGATTTGCTCCTCAGATTCTTCTCCAGACACGTACAGCACCGTACCATACCGCTTTGCGATCTCATGGGCACATTGTAGGAGTAATGTGGATTTCCCAATACCAGGGTCTCCTGAAATCAACGTCAACGATCCCTTTACCAGGCCGCCCCCTAAAACCCGATTTAGTTCCCCAATACCTGTGTCTAGTCTTTCTTTATCGCCCGAGGTGATCTCCATAATAGGCTTAGGTGCACTTTCATTGGATAACCCTTGGGCTCTTCTTGGCTCTTTCTGCTGTGTTTCCTCTACATAAGAGTTCCACTCCATGCAATCAGGACACTTTCCCAGCCACTTCACCGATACCGCTCCGCAGTTTTGACATACATATTGTGTTTTTATTTTCACCATGACTTTTATCCTCCAAAAAAGAATCCCCATAATCAGTAGGATGCTTCCTATTATACCGATTATGGGTTGATTCTACACCTTCAATATGAAGTTCTCATGAAAAAGATTGGGATTTTCCTTAGTTTCCACTGGTTTCTTTTGTATCTTCTTCTGTGGGCTCTTCTTCTCCCATCTCTTTATTGATGCCTGTTCTTTTTTCCACCTTAACAGCCCGCTGGCCCTTTTTGGTGAAAAAGAGTTTTTCATCTTGGATGTCCACCAGCACCTCATCACCCTTTTCAATGACCCCCTTGAGCATTTCTTCAGAGAGGGTATCTTCGAGTTCCTTGGTGATGGCTCTTCTTAAGGGTCTTGCCCCATAGGCTGTATCTATACCACTCTTGGTCATGAAGCCCACGGTTTCATCGGAGAAACTGAGATAGATTTCTCGCTCCCCAATACGCTCCGCCACTTCATCCAACATAAGCTTTGTGATCTTCTTTAGGTCCTCATCACTTAAGCTATGGAAGACGATGGTATCATCAATACGATTTAAGAACTCTGGTCTAAAGGAACGTTTTAACTCTTCCATGATGTTCTCTTTCATCTTGATGTACTCTTCTTGGTCTTGGCTGGCCGCAATACTAAAGCCCACGGTCTTTTGCTTCTTCAACGTGGATGCGCCCACATTGGAGGTCATGATGATGATGGTGTTTTTAAAGTTCACCGTCTTTCCTTGACCATCGGTGAGCCGTCCATCTTCTAAGATTTGCAAAAGCACATTGAACACGTCTGGATGTGCCTTTTCAATCTCATCAAAGAGTACTACAGAATAGGGATTTCTTCGCACTGCTTCTGTGAGCTGTCCGCCTTCATCGTATCCCACATACCCTGGAGGAGACCCAATGAGTCTAGACACCGTATGCTTTTCCATATACTCGGACATGTCGATGCGCACCATGGATTTCTCTGAGCCAAACATGGCCGTGGCCAAAGCTTTGGACAGCTCCGTTTTCCCTACCCCTGTGGGGCCCAGGAAAATAAAGGACCCAATGGGACGGTCCGGATCTTTTAATCCTACCCTTGCCCGTCGAACAGCTCGAGCAATGGAATTCACCGCTTCCTCTTGACCTACTACCCGTTCATGAAGAATGCTCTCCAAGTGAAGCAGCTTGTCAGATTCACTTTCTGTGAGCTTTTTCACTGGTACTTTGGTCCATCGAGACACCACCTGGGCAATGTCTTCTTCGCCCACATAGAGCCCTTCAGTCATAGACGCACCGCTTTTCCACTTGGTTTTGGTTTCTTCTAAGACTTTACGCACTTCATTTTCTTTGTCTCGAAGCTTTGCAGCTTTCTCATAATCTTGAAGCGACACGGCCTCTTCCTTTTCCTTCTTGATGTTCTTTAAGTCTTCTTCAATTTTCTTAATATCCGGTGGCGCTGTGAAGTTGGAGATTCTCACCTTCGCTGCCGCTTCATCCATCAAATCGATGGCTTTATCAGGCAAGAAACGATCGGTGATATAGCGGTCTGAAAGCTCCACTGCAGCGTCCAGTGCCTCATCGGTGATCTTGATCCGATGGTGCGCTTCATACTTGTCTCGAAGGCCCTTCAATATTAGTTTG
Source organism: Clostridiaceae bacterium (assembly GCA_003510765.1). Taxonomy (GTDB): domain Bacteria; phylum Bacillota; class Clostridia; order Clostridiales; family Clostridiaceae; genus Proteiniclasticum. The sequence continues at coordinate 2,036 of DOKV01000135.1, forward strand.
GCTTCTTCCTTGGTGGGTTCCCCCACATGGACTGGTTGGAAACGCCGCTCTAAAGCACTGTCTTTTTCAAAATGCTTTCTGAACTCATCAATGGTGGTGGCACCTATAGTTTGGATCTCTCCACGAGCCAGTGCAGGTTTTAAGATGTTGGCCGCATCAATGGCCCCTTCTGCACCGCCAGCACCAATGATGGTGTGAATCTCATCGATGAATAAAATGACATTTTTGGTGTTTTTCACTTCATTAATCACATTCTTTAAGCGCTCTTCAAACTCCCCTCGATACTTGGCTCCAGCCAGCATCTGGGAAATATCTAAAGACACCACGCGTTTGTCCTTTAAAAGCTCTGGGATATTCCCTTTGACAATTCTTTGGGCAAGGCCTTCAGCGATGGCCGTCTTTCCTACGCCAGGGTCCCCAATGAGCACAGGATTGTTCTTGGTACGCCTACTTAAGATTTCAAGAATACGCTCCGTCTCTTCTCCACGGCCAATGACAGGGTCTAGTCTGCCATCTCTTGCCATCTGGGTAAGATCCTTCCCAAACTGATCTAATGCCTTGGTTTCTGGACCTTCTTGACTGCGGACCTCTTCTTTTCCAGCGCTACCATTTTGGCTGCTGAAGCTCTTTAAAATGTCCCCTTTGAGTTTCTGAATGTCCACCCCTTGATTCTGAATCATGGCAAAGGCCACGCCTTCTTCTTCTGAAAGAATCGCCAGGAGCATATGCTCTGGACTAATGTAATTTTGACCTAGATTTCTGGCTTCTTTAAAGCTGTTGTCTAGGAGTCTTTTGGTTCTTGGAGTTAAGGCCATCTGGCCTGTATTAGGCAACATGCCATTTCCTTGACCCAAGGTTTCCTCAATCATCTCCCCAATGGTCTCTTTGTCAAGACCTGCTTCATGGAGTAGGTTACCTGCCGCCCCTTCCACTGCCGCAATGCCATAGAGGATATGCTCCGTACCAATATAGCCATGCTTTAGACGCTGAGATTCTTTTTGTGCATGCATCAACGTCGATTTTGCTCTTTCTGTAAACCGTTCAAACATTCTCTAATCCTCCTCAAAATATGCTACGAATGATCCTCGCGCGGTGAAGATCTCGTTCTTTCTCTGTCAATTCTTTTCCATAAGCTTTTCGCATCATGCCGGGCTGAGTATTGATGATCAGCCCATCTATGAGAGCCAAATCAACATCCTTCAGCACCTCCGTTTCCACTCCCATCCTCAGCAAGGACAGGTGATAAAGGGCTTCTTTAGACGTCATGAGTCTGGCTTTCATCAAAATACCCAGGCTCCGATAGATCTTGTCTTCCATTTCATGGGTATAGTCACTGAGAAGTTTTCGCTGATGCTCTTGCTCCTCTTCTAACAGTTTCCCAATGGTATCTGTAAGATTAAACAAAATATCTTCTTCTGTCATCCCTAAGGTTACTTCATTGGAGATCTGATAGATATTTCCTTCTGCTTGAGAACCTTCTCCATAGATGCCACGGATGGTCATGCCCATCTGAGCCAACGCTTGGGCCACATAGCCAATTTTATCCGTCAAGGTAAATCCTGGTAAATGAAGCATCACCGATGCCCGCATGGCTGTACCTAAGTTCGTTGGACAAGCTGTGATATAGCCAAAATTATAATCAAAGGCAAAGGCAATCTTCTCACTGAGTAAATCATCGAGCTGAGAAGCCTTCTCGTAGAGCCTTGTTAAGTCCAAATCTCTACCCATGACCTGAAGACGAAGATGATCTTCTTCATTGATCATGATGCTTACATCTTCCTCTTCATCTGTAATGTATGCTGAAATATCGCTGTTGTTTAGAAGCTTGGCACTGACCAAGTGCTTTTCAAAGGCTACCAAAAGTTCTGTACGCCCTTGTTCCCACATTCTATGGGTGCTATAATCCTCATTCATGATACTGCTGACATAAAAGGCATCTTCCACTTGCTGCACAAGCTTTCTAGCCACTTCTGCCTCTAATCGATGCGGAAACGCTATGCCTTTGAAATTTCTGGCTAGCCTTACACGGCTTCTTAGGATCAAAGATTCTTTATTCAGCATGGTCATCACCTGCCTCTAGCCCACGCTTGAGCTCTTGAATTTCATCTCGCACCTTGGCGGCTTCTTCAAAATTTTCTTCTTGGATCAACTCTTTCAGCTTCAATTTTAACGCATCTACTTTACGCTTATTCACCACTTCTATGGTGGCATTTTTGGGGATCTTCCCCGTATGAACTAGACCTCCCTGGACTCTCTTAATGGTGGGGATCAAGGATTTTGAAAAATGCTCATAACAATAATCACAACCCAAAAGTCCGGTTCGTTTGAAATCCACAAAGGAAATCTGACATTTGGGACATCGGTCCATCTCTCTATTGTTGGATTCAACCATGTCAAACAAAGACCCGAAAAAACTATCCATGGACACGACCCTCACCTCTTTCTTTCATCATTTCATTCACTATGCGTGCAATTAAATTATATCAAATTTAATTGCCCTTGAAAAGGGGCATTCCCTCTCCATTTCATCTCTTTCATTATTTCATAGACCTGTGAACAAACTTTGTCTCTTCTTAAGTCTGACAAATCTTCCTTAAAAAAAGGCAAAAAGGCAACACTTCATCACGTGCTGCCTTTTTCTTATTTTCTTTTTCTTTTGATCTTCTCTTTAGGAACCTTATCATTGGCCGTAAGGGCCACTGTATCATGATCATTAGGCTCTATAACGATCACGGGTGGGCTTTCCACCTCACCTTTGAGGATGGTCACCTCACTAATGGGGAAGGATTCAATGAGTTCATCCTCCCCTAGATTGATCCGCACAGTCACGGCTTCTTTCACCACATTGTTGGCAATGACATCGCCTTTGCCCATGGGCGTACTGATAAAAGAACCCACTCTTGGCAGTCTTTGGCGAATCTCTTCATAGGTCTCTTGTTCATAGCTAAGGCAACACATAAGCCGACCACAGATCCCTGAAATCTTCGCAGGATTCAGAGAAAGGTTTTGTTCCTTGGCCATTTTGATGGATACGGAGTTGAAATCTCCCAGCCACGTCGAGCAGCAAAGACTTCTTCCACAAACCCCTATGCCACCAAGCATTTTCGCTTCATCTCGAACGCCAATTTGGCGTAGCTCAATTCTTGTTCGAAAAACCGTGGCCAAATCTTTCACCAGTTCTCTAAAATCAATTCTTCCATCGGCAGTGAAATAAAAGATGATTTTACTCCCATCAAAGGTGAACTCCACATCCACCAGCTTCATTTCCAGCTTATGGGCGTGGATCTTCTTTTCCCCCACCAAAAAGGCTTCTTTTTCCTTGTCTCGATTGCCCAAATGTCTCTTAATATCTTCCTCACTGGCCACACGAATCACAGGTTTTAACGGTGAAAAGATTTCCTTTTCACTGATTTCCCGAATCCCCACCACACATTGTCCAAATTCTATTCCTCTGGCAGTTTCTACAATCACTGCCATATCCTTTTCCACGACATATTGAAGAGGGTCGAAATAATAAATCTTCCCTGCTTTTTTAAACCTTACACCAATGACTTTTACCATAATCTATATCAAACCCCCGCTAATCTAAGAAGTACACTATTTAACACTGTTTCTGCATGGATGTTGACACCCCGCTGTATATACTTTCTCATGTCAAAAAATACCTCTAAGTACTTTTCAAGTACCGAAAAAGTCAGTTCCCTGGAGATCACGTCCATTTTTTCTTGAAGAGATGCTTCCATAAATACCTCTTCATCCAAAGATTTCTTCTTCAGCACCCCATGAACACCGAAGATAAAGTCATCAAAAAACACTTCCAAAGGGGTCTCCTTTAAGATCTCCACAAAAGATAGCACTGGGTAAACCTCAGGGCTTCTTTGTTTTTTTCGGTGGGCCAAGGTTAGAAGTAGGGCCAACACTTGTTCCAGCCCCAAGTCCTTACCACCCGAAAGAAGAATTTCCTCCGCGCGGCCTGGAATACCTCTAGACAATGAGATGGCATGAGCTTTATCTTGCTCATTGACCTGCAAGATCCTTGGTGGTTCCACCTTGCCCTTTTTGCCCCCATAGGATAATTTTAGCGTTTCTTCTTGAACGCGCTTTTCTTCTCGGGCATTATGGGACGGTACAAAAGCCTCCACAAAAGCCTTCATCTCTCCAGCATCCATGGGCATGAGTTTATGAAGGTGACACCTGGATTTTATGGTATCTCGCATAAACATTTCATTTTCTGATAAGAGGAAGAAAAAGACGCCCTCCATGGGTTCTTCAATGGTCTTTAAAAGGGCATTTTGTCCTTCTTGTCCAATACGATCTGCTTCGTAGAAGATGATGACCTTTTTTTGCCCTTCATAAGGCTTTAAAGAAGCCTCCAGAACCACTTCACGCACCTGATTCACCGTGATGATGGTCTTCTCTGGACGAACCCTGATGATATCCACAGAATCTCTATCCCCAAACCCAAGGATTTCTCTGGCTACAGTCTCTGCCAGCAAAGACTTGCCAATGCCGTCAGGACCAATCAAAATATGTGCATGAGAAAGGGTATCGTTTAGAATGGCTTTTAGAAACCTTTCTCTAAGTTTGTAAAATCCAATCAAAACCATACCCTCCTACTTTGTGCTAAATCTTGATGAAATTATCTACATCCATCACGAAGATGGTTGCGCCACCCACTTCAATATCTACAGGATATGGTACATACACACCTGTGGTGGTAGATAGAGGTGACGGATTGGTAACCACTTGATGCCTTGTCTTACAGGTTTCTTCGATGACCCCTAGGACCGCATCCACTTTATCAGCTTCTACCCCGATCATCAGCGTAGTATTCCCAGACTTTAAAAATCCACCTGTGGTAGCTAACTTTGTTACTCTGTATCCTTTTTCATTCAATAAGTCAATGACATCGATGGCATCTTCATCATTGACGATGGCAATTATCAGTTTCATACGAACACCTCCAGTTGTTACACTCCATTATACTATAAATACGTTGAAATTGAAACGGAAGCTATAGTTTCGCTAAGGCTTGCAGATAAATATCATTAAAGATGTCTTCCTTGGAACGGAGCACTTGTCCCTTAACGCAGCTGATTTTGGACCAGCCATATTTTTCTGCCACGTAATGGGCATTCTCATAGGAGGTCCGCAGGTGATGATAATCTCCTTCATGAATGTCTTTCTTTTCTTCCCCTGTGATTTTATTCTTTCTTTCTTTGGTCATTTCCATGGTTACCTCTGGAGGTACATCTAAGAAAAACACCAGATCTGGCACGGGGATTTTATAGATTTCAAATTCTAAATGATACAGCCAACTTAAAAAAGCTTCCCGCTCCTCCACGGACAGAATTTTCGACGCTTGATGAACCATATTGGCCGTGGTATATCGGTCCGCAATGATGATGCCCCCTTCTTCATAAAACTGTTTCCACTTGGTATTGTAGGAAGCGTAGCGATCTGCTGCAAAAAAACTAGAGGCCACATAGGCTGATACATCCTCAGGATTACCCCCAAAGTCTCCTCGAAGATACATCTTCACCAAAGAGGAGCTTTCCGATGCATAATCCGGAAAATCTACTTTCATGACTTTTAACCCTTTTTGCTTCAACGTGCGAAAGAGTTTTTCTGACTGGGTCTGTTTTCCAGAACCGTCCACTCCTTCAATGACTATTAATTTTCCTCTCATCTCTTTTCCTCTCATTCATGTCACGCTAGACGTGACTATTCCTTTCCATTATAACTTCTTTACACCCTTGTGAGAACGCCTGGTTCAGAAACAAACCTTTTCTAGGAGAGGCTATTTCCTAAAACTAAAAAAACACCTTTTGTAAAACCTTAGAAAAACCAGCTTTTTATTAGTTCCTCTCCATGAGACTCACCTGATATTTGATGTTTTCTGGATTGACACCTAAGTAATCACAGACCGCCAATAGCTGGGCAATCTTATACCAGGTATTGGTATGGGTGCCCACCTGAATGTCTTCTTCAATGTTTTGGATGGAAGTCATTCCATTTAGCGGCTTCCCTTGCTTGGTTTCGAAAAAGATCGCACGAATCACATCCATCTGTGCATTCTTCTTTGCCTCATCCATCATGTCTGCAAAAGCCCTTTGATCTCGTTGATACAAGTATCCCAGCGCTTTTGCAAAGGCATCTGTATGATTTTTCACAGGAATTTTCTCCCCTCCAAGAGTCAGAAAATGAACTTTGCTGCCATCCCATTTTTTCAACACCTCATTGCTGGTTCCTATGGCGTTGATAGGCAATAGCTGTGGCGTTGAAAATGTACCTATAGCCCTCACATTTTTAGTTCCTTGTTCATTGTCAGTTCTTTGAGTTAAAGCTGTTGCTTTAAAAATCTCAAATAATCCATCCACCTTCAAGGTAGACAAATCCTCTGGATCCTCAGCTAATGAAGCTAAAAAGATTTCCAAGAAATTCAGCAAGGCACCCTTATGGGTTTCTTCTGAAATTAGATCTAGTTTAAGCAATTCCTCCATGATGACTTCCTGTGGAGACGATTCTTCTAGATTATCACTGTATGTACCATCGCTCCCATTTATAAGTAGATTCGCAATGGTATCCAGTAATTTTTCCGCTTCAAAACGTTTCCTTGGTGCAGAAATGAAATTATAAAGTTCTTCATAGGCAATTTGCATACACAACCCCATAAATAAAATCAATTCATGGTTATGGATTTTATTTACAGCATTTTTCTCCTTCATAATCAGCAGTAATTGAAAACTGTTAAATAGTCTCTTCATGGCTCTTGGATTGAACTGGATGGAGTTTGCAATGAGTTTGTGATACCTTTCCACCACACTTTCATTTTCCAGTTCTACACCTACGTCTTTAAAAGAGCTTTTCAAAAATTCATGGATATCATATTGCGATATGGGCATTTTGAAAGGCAACTGGATAATCTTATCAAAAAATTTCTTTCCCTTTTCTTGATCTAGTCTGTACTTCTCATAAACCCCTTGGACTATGACCTCATAATCAATAGCTAGAACAAACACCACATGTTTGCAGTCCAGAAAGATCTTTAACACTTCTAAGAGTTCCAAAGCTTTTACCGGTGGCAACCGATCTAAATCATCTATGAACACCACCACTCTATGACGACTTTGGCTCTCTTCTTTTTTATCCCCCATT
>DOKV01000072.1 GCA_003510765.1 Clostridiaceae bacterium
GATATGGCCTTTTCTTATATCCATAGGCCATGATCTTCCAGAAGGGGATGAGTCGGATCTATACTCAAACAGAAATTCTGGAGATGCAAAAGACCGTGCAACAGTAAATGTAGAGATAAAAGTGAGGCTCCTTGTAAAAGGAGTCTTTTTTTGTAAAACCCTTGAGAACTACTTGTCTAACAATTCTGACAAATGATAAAATGGATACAAGAGGAGATGAGATAGATGAAAAGAAGAACAGCTTTTTTAGTAATGATGATTATGCTATGCCAAAGTATGTCTCCAAGTCTATTCAATCTAGCCGGTTCTTCTGTGGAGGGTACAGAGGTTGCGGGCTATTGGCAACTGGTCAAGGTGGATGAAATGATTCCGGAAGACCAGGCTTATAGTACAGAAGTTGCTGAGACGTATAAGCGATATGTCAAAGAAGGCAGTGGCCTGTCCTTTACTTGGGGCGTCAACAATGCTGATTATGAGGAGAATGTCGTCATCGATGGCCTGATTGCAGGGCGCTTTCAGTTGCCACCAGATCGGATTCAGATTTATGAGCCCTATGAGTTTCAAGTATCTTTAGAGGTCAGCCATACATCCAGTGTACCAGCGGAGCTTCAAGATGAAGCGGCGGCACGCATGGTTTTTTACGGGTCCATCGATGCGGAAGATGCCACCTTGGCGGCGAGGCTTCCCATCACCGGAAACACCAGTAAAAGTGCGTCCATGACCGTGGTGTTCATGCCTGGAAATGAACTATACAAGGAGTTGACCATAGAAGTTTCACTCCATGGCATCTCTGATCTTGGGGACTCCATGTATGTGGAATATGTTTATGAATGGGTTACTGAAAAGAAGGATGAACCGGCCAAGAGTATTGATTTACGAGGTGTGCTACTCAATGCCGTGGGACAGCCCATGCCTTGGATGAAGCTGGAGGTTTTTGTGTACTATGGGGATGAGGTATTAGATCCCAATAAGGATGCAGATCTTCACCTTGAAGGCACCTCTGACCATCAAGGTCGGTACCAGTTCAACATAAGCCCTCCTGAAGGAAGTGAGGGGCCTGTGGGCATCTTCATCAAAGGAACCTTAACGAGTCTTTTTCCCTATGAAAATAATGCGCTGCTTTTCCAAATGATAGATGATTCGGACCCATATACTGTAGAACGGGAAGCCATTTCTGTGGGGACTTGGACAGTGGTGAAAGAGGATCGCTTAAAAGAGAATGTAGATGTGGTGAAACACTATAGACTGTTAGCATTTTACCACTTGAGTTTGGGGGCGTTTAGCATGGATGAAGAGATGATGCCTGAGGGGCTTTTTCTATTCACCAGCAACACCGATACAGAAGAGCAGGTAAAAAGGCTTGAAAACTATAGCGTGCTCTATACAGCAGCCCATGAAGGGTGGTTCTTTGGCGGTGCACTGCTGGGTGAACAAGACAAACTCCTAGCAAAGCCATTGAAAATCAGGTTGCAAGCACCAAAAGTATCCCAATACGATCCCAATACCAATGAGATTTTCATAGAGCCATTATGTAGCCATAAAGATGATTATTCCATCTATGTACTTTTACATGAGTTTGGGCACTATGTTGATTTTGTCACCAATACCATTGAGAACTTTCGCGCAGGAAGAGGATATGCGGCGGGTGATACCAATCACGGTGGGTACCTTAATGATAGCACCTCAGACTCCTATCTAGAAGGCTTTGCCACAGCCTATGCTGCCCTGGTGCAGCAATATGCTGGTTCCACTACCCCAGGGATTGTGGGAGGGTATCCATTAACAACGCCTCCGTATTATATAGCCTATGGGGATAACGGGAAGCATGAAGAATTTGCCATGGCTACGTTACTGTATCAAGCCAATGGACAGTACGAAGACATTGGTACTTATTGGTCCGTGCTTTCGGTGGATCGACTGAATTTTCATGAATATTATGAAGCCATATACCAAGATTTAGTAGGGCGTTCAGGCGAAAGCGCAAACTGGTTTAGAAACATGGCCATTTCATTAGGGTTGTTCAAGATGCCTTTTGGCAGTGGCGTCTACGAACAAGGAGAGCCTTTTAAAGACTTAAATGCCAATGGTCAGTATGATGAGGGAGAACCTTTTCGGGATTTGATGTACGCAGTGGATGAAGAAGGGAAGGTGCAATTTGATGAGCCCCTTCAAGAGCTGGATCTTGCCACCATAAATGTGGGGAAAGTTGCACCTGCCAATACCACGGAGATTGCGCCACGCTATACCAGTTATCAAAGTGCAGATAGTTTTCTATATGTGTCGGGGCAAGTGCCAGAGTATGTCCATCTTCGTATCATGCCAGAAGGGTTCCCCAGCTACACAGCGCTGTATAAAGTCCAGGGGGATAAAGTATTCTTGCCTGTGGGCTCTACCCCAATGACAGGGAAAATTCAAGTCTCGGTTCCAGGAGGAGGGGTATTTTATGAGGCTTCGATAGAAACCCTTCAAGCCCACAAGATCATGGCTCAAGGTGCGCCCATACCCATGGGGCAAGGGGAAATTAGGGGAGAACATTGGCCTATAGAACCGCATATTGTGGCTGCAACGGGTGGGTTCGTAGAAAATGATGGGACCATTTCCTATCCTAATATAACCTTTGAGCAGGTTAAAACGAGGGCAGAGGCCATGGATCATACGCCCATGGAACAGCTGAGAGAAAGCTGGGTACTTGGACAAAGAGAAGCGCTGGGACCGGATTCATCAGAAACACCCGCTACAAGCCCTTCCGCTAAAGAAGGCATCCAGAAAGGTCTCCTTTTCTTTGTCGTAGGTATCATAGGCCTGGGGATTCTTGTGGCTGTAGTCGTGCTGAGCAAAGGGAAGAAGCAAAGAAGATACACTGAGAAGGCATCACCATCTACAGCGAGGACAAGACCGGTACCAGAGGAGTCTATGCAGCTACCGAAGTTTTGCAGTCATTGTGGGAAACCCTATTCATCCTCCTCTGCATCCTTTTGTAGACATTGTGGAACCAAAAGATTGTAGCAAAGAAAACCAAAAGGGTTCGGCCTAAAGATGAATAAAGCGCCAAGGGATCATGAAATAGTACCCTTGGCGTTTTTACGGGGTGAAAGAAGTATCCTTGTGGAGGTTTTCATAGGTGGAGATACCGAGGCTATTTGTGTGGTTAAGGTTTTCATTGAAGGCATGAAAACCTTCTGTATTGTCGAAGTTTCGCATTCCATGATCACCCATAGCCAATTGATCAAGGGTTAAATCCTCCTGTAAAGAGAGATATACTGATCCTTCGCTAGAAATTTTCCTGAAAGCGAAGGGAAGAAATCACGTCTGGAAGCGTTTCCGGTGTGGACATTTCCCCAGAAGTCATAGAGCAATTATTCCAGGGCATAAAATGAAGGAGAAGTAAAAGGAAAAAGTGGTTCATAATTACCAATCAGCACAGAGAAAGAAGCACAAGGGGTTCGGCTTATTTTCGTGAGTGGATTCTACAAATAAAGCAAGATTTACGAGAACCATGAGCATTACGAAGGCAAAATAACGATCCATGGTAAAACTATGATTGTTTGATTAAAAACAAGCAAGTACATACATATTTCCTAGAAAGGAATCTTCATCAAAATAAAAATGCATGAAAAATTGACGAATAATGCGATGGTGAGAGTTGCGCTTTTTCAAAAGAATCGAGTGTAAAAAATAGAACTTATAAAAAACAGACGTATTCGAGAGTGATACAGTAAACAGAGGGAGAAATATCGGAAAAATATCCCTATCCCATGATAGAATTCAGAAAATTTTATATTATAGCAGATAATAAAAAAGAATCCTAGGTGAATTTTAAAACCTTTACATGGATTTAACATTGTGCTATTATGAGAAAGCATTAATAAAACAAAAGTTGAGTGGCAGCACAAAAAACTAATCAACTGTTGTTTTAATTAAAAATTTAGGGGGTACCTTATGAAGAAAATTGCATTATTACTTGCAAGTGTTTTGATGGCTACAACAATTGTTGCTTGTGGCAGTAAGGACAATGATGGTGCGGGCGCAGGAAATGACGCACCAAAGAAAAGAGAAATCACCGTCAGCACAAAGTTTGTTGAGAATGAGCAAACAGCGATTTCATTAAAGAAAGTAGTGGAAGCTGTAAACGAAAGAAGCAATGGTTCCTTAGAACTGAAGCTTTTCACCAGTGGTGTACTACCCATTGGTAAAGATGGTATGGAACAACTTGTTAACGGATCTGATTGGATTCTTGTGGACGGGGTAAACTTCCTAGGAGACTATGTTCCAGACTACAACGCCATCACAGGACCTTTCCTGTACACAACTTTTGATGAGTACTTTGCCATGACAAAGACTGATCTTGTACAAGAATTGAACCAGAAGATTGAAGATGAACATGGTGTAAAGGTTCTATCTTTAGATTGGGTATTTGGTTTTAGAAGCATGATGACCAATAAGCCCATCACACATCCAGATGACATGAGAGGACTAAACATCCGCGTTCCCACCAGCCAGCTTTACACATACACCATAGAAGCCATGGGTGGAAATCCTGTATCTATGCCATATCCTGATACCTATGCTGCTATTCAGCAAGGTGTCATCAATGGTGTTGAAGGATCCATCATGACATACTACGGTACACAGCAGTATGAAAACGTCAAAGAATACTCACTGACCAATCACCTTTTAGGTGTATCAGCGGTGTCCATCTCCACAAAGCTTTGGGGAGAACTGACAGAAGAACAAAGAACCATCATCTCTGAAGAGTTTGAAAAGGGTATGCAAGACAACCTAGAAGAAACCATCAAGGCAGAAGATGAGTTTGCAGAACTTCTAAAGGCTGAAGGCGTAAACTTCCATGAAGTAGATGCAGAAGCATTCTTAAAGGCAGCAGAGCCTGTATATACAAAGTTCCCACAGTGGACACCTGGTATCTATGAGAGAATCCTTGAAGAGTTAGAGAAAATCAAGGCTGCTCAATAGGTCTTATTAAAAATGTGATGTTGATAGCATTCCTCTTTCTTGAGGGGAATGCTATTCAAGATTTTAAGAGGTCCGAGAAAACCAAAGACTAACTAAATGAGGAGGATATGATGAAAGATCATATGAGAAAGTTCTTTGTGAACTTTGAACTTTATATTGGTGCAGCATTTTTAACGGTCACAACACTGCTTGTGCTTTTTAATGTATTCACCAGATATTTCTTAAAATTCACTTTCAACTGGACAGAAGAAGTGGCTGTAGGCGCCTTTGTCTGGGTAATATTCCTTGGGTTTGCCAATGCCTATAAGACCAAGGGACTCATCGGTGTAGAAGTGTTAACCAATCTTGTAAAAGACAAGTATCAACCTGTGGTATTGATGATCACATCATTTTTGGTGACCATTCTTTCAGGCACCATGTTTTATTTAAGTTACTTATACTTTAAGTCATCCACCAAGATCACCGCAGCATTAGAGGTGTCTTACAAATATATTTATATTGCCATTGTTGTGTCATTTGCACTAATCACCATCTATTCTATTTACTTCCTGGTCCAAAGTATCAGAAAAGTATTCTTGAAGAAAGATGTCAAGCTTGATATAGGTGGACCAGAAGAACAGGGGGTGGAAGAATAATGGAAGCGTTGTTACCGATTATTGTCTTATTTGTTCTGTTTTTCTTAAACATCCCAGTAGCCTTTGCGCTCATTGGATCTTCACTATTTTATTTCGTATTTATCAATACAGGAATGCCCATGGAGATGGTCATTCAGCAATTTGTCACATCCGTGGAATCATTCCCTTATCTGGCGGTACCCTTCTTTATCATGGTAGGATCCGTCATGAATTATTCAGGGATTTCTGGAGCCCTTCTTGATTTTGCAGAAGTGCTTGTGGGACACACAAAAGGTGGCCTCGCTCAGGTGAATGTACTACTAAGTGCCCT
>DOKV01000071.1 GCA_003510765.1 Clostridiaceae bacterium
AAATTAGAATCATAAATTAAATATCCACCAAGTAAAACACATATTACAGTCAATACAACAATCCAATGTTTTTTCTTCATTCGTAACCTCCGTCAAATATAAATTTCACCCTATGGGCATTTATTCACCTACTACCGTTTTGAATTTTTTTCGGTAAATATATAAAACAAGTTTAACGTATTAAGGTGAGAGTTTCAACTCTCAGGTTGTAAACAAAAGAAAGGACAACAACCATGAAAACTAAAACCAGACCACCGTCTTTATGCAAGGATACTCTGGAAATAAAAACGATTTCATATTATCATGGATATAAGGGAGGATGAAAAAATATGTTGATGATAGGAAATGGACAGTTAACCATAGAAGATTTTATAAAAGTGGCAAGAGAAGGTGAAAAAGTTGCCCTAGAAAAGGAAACCATCGCGCGCATTGTGGCCTCTAGAAAAGCACTGGAGAAGGCTGCCGCTGGATCCCAGGCAGTGTATGGGGTGAATACAGGATTCGGGAAGTTTTCAGAGGTGAAAATCGATCAAGACGCGCTGAAAGAGTTGCAAAGAAATCTCATCATCTCCCATGCCTGTGGTGTGGGCAACCGCATGAAACGAGAAGAAGTTCGTGGCATGATGCTCCTTAGGGTCAATGCTCTGGCTCGAGGATACTCAGGCATTCGTTTAGAGACCTTGGAAGGACTTCTGGCGATGCTGAACAAAGGGGTGCATCCGGTGATTCCAGAAAAAGGGTCCTTGGGTGCTTCTGGAGATTTGGCTCCCCTAGCACATATGGTGTTGCCCCTCATTGGTGAGGGAAAAGCGGAATATCAAGGGGAGGTGTACTCCGCCAAGGAAGCTTTGGCTAAAGCGGGTATTACCCCCATTGTTCTAGAAGCCAAGGAAGGTCTCGCACTCATCAATGGGACTCAAGCACTAACATCCATCGGCACCTTGGCTTTTTATGATGCCCATCGTGCATTAAATATGGCCAATCACGCTGCTGCGTTAACCATGGAAGCATTGCAAGGTGTAACCACGGCCTTTGATGAACGTCTCCATCAGGTCCGTGGGCACAAAGGCCAGGTGGAGATAGCCAAGAGAATCTTATCACTTTTAGAAGGGTCCACCTTGGTGACCAAGCAAAATGAGCTTCGGGTTCAAGATGCCTATTCCATTCGCTGCATTCCCCAGGTCCATGGCGCCATCCAAGACACCATGACCTTCGCTAGGGAAAAGATTGACATTGAGCTTAACGCTGTGACCGACAATCCCATTGTGTTAAGTGAAGAAGAGATTTACTCTGGTGGAAATTTCCATGGAGAGCCCATGGCACTGATCTTTGATTATTTGGCCATCGCGGTGAGTGAAATTGCAAATATTTCAGAAAGGCGATTGGAGCGCCTTGTGAACTACCAGCTCAATGATCTACCAGCCTTCTTGGCACCCAAGGGTGGACTAAACTCTGGGTTTATGATTCCCCAGTATTCTGCAGCAGCGCTGGTTTCTGAAAATAAAGTATTGGCCCATCCAGCTTCTGTGGATTCTATTCCCTCTTCAGCCAATCAAGAGGACCATGTATCCATGGGCAATACCGCGGCAAGAAAACTACGGGAGATTGTGGAGAATACGCGTCGCGTCGTAGCCATTGAGGCCTTTGCAGCCTGTCAAGCCATCGATTTCCGAGAAGGATTTACCCTGGGAAAAGGCACTGGGATGCTGTATAAAGCCATTCGTGAAGAAGTGCCTTTTTTAGAGCAAGACGTGATTATGTATGAAAAAATGAATCAAGTATATGAAGTGCTGAATACAGTGCTATAAGAATCTTAGATAAATTTCATGATTTGTGTTAAGATATTAATAATGTTTGATGAATATCTTATGAGAGTACTGATTTTCAAGAGCAATAAGTCTACAATGATAATGAAGAGGTGAGAACATGTTAAAAGAACTATCCGTACAAGACTATGCTAGAGTCCTTGGTGAAGGAAACCCAACGCCAGGAGGAGGCGCAGCAGCAGCCTTAAGTGCGTCACTGGCGGCGGCTTTAACATCCATGGTATTCAATTTAACCATTGATAAGAAAGCAGCAAAAGATTACGATACTTCCGTGGTGACAGCCATGAAAGATGCTCGTATGGCCACAGACCGTTTTAGAGAAAGATATTTAGAGCTCATGGAAGAGGACGCCAATGCATTTGATGCACTGATGGCTGGATTTGCCATGAAAAAAGAGACAGAGGAAGAAAAATCCGCAAGAAAAGAAGCCATTGCCAAGGCCAAGGTGAAGGTTTTAGAGATTCCATTAACCCTGGTTCGTGAGTCCTTTGAGATGTACGAAGCCTTAAAGATTGCCACGGAGTACGGCAATAAAAATGCCATTTCTGATGCGGGGGTAGGGGCCATCTTAATCCACAGTGCCATTGAAGGGGCAGCACTCAATGTGTTCATCAACTTGGCTGGAGAAGCGGTGAGTGATGAAAATATCAAAATCAAAGAAGAGACAGACAGCTTGGTAGAAAAATCCAAAGCCCTCAAAGAAGATATTGTAGCCATGGTCATCGATAAAATCTATGGACGGCAGTAGCAAATAAGAATAGTTATAATTTGTTTACAAATAGAGCACACCGAAGGCTTGCATCTTTTAGTTTCTTAGTGTATTATAAGGATAACAAGTTAATAATAATTATAAATTAGATTAATTCTAATTAGGGAGGTAACACATGACAAATTTAGAAAAGAAATTAAACCAGTATGTAGCAGATCTTACAGTGATGTACACCAAGCTCCACAATGTCCATTGGTATGTGGAAGGCAGACAGTTCCATGCCATGCATGAGCTTTTTGAAATGTACTATGATAAAGTAACAGAGGATCTAGATGAAGTGGCAGAAAGAATGCTTCAATTAGGATTTAAGCCAGTGGGTAGCCTAAAGGGTGCGCTAGAGCTTGCCAAGATTGAAGAAAGAGAGGACACCTTTGGCAAAGATCTAGATTTTGTGAGCATCGTGAAAAAAGACTTTGAGTATCTTCTCGCATTAACTTTGGAAGTAAAAGAAGAAGCGGACAAAAAAGGCGATGATCCTACAGTGGACATCATGAATGAATTCACAGCTTATTATCAAAAGCAGCTTTGGATGATCAACGCAACACTGGCTTAAGCTTTCTTTCATAGAGAAGAAAGAATACTCACTTGATACACACAGGGTGTATGAAGAACGCAATGTAATGGAGGGAATAAAACATATGGCAAATTTAGAAATGAAACTCAATCAGTACGTGGCAGACCTTACAGTAATGTATACAAAGCTTCACAATGTCCATTGGTATGTGGTAGGGAAGCAGTTCCATAGAATGCATGAGCTTTTTGAAAACTACTATGACAAGGTTACGGAAGACTTGGATGAAGTAGCTGAAAGAATGCTACAGTTGGGCTTTAAGCCAGTGGGTAGCTTAAAAGGTGTTCTGGAGATGGCCAAGATTGAAGAAAGAAACGAAAGCTATGGTAAGGACTTAGAATTTGTAGAAGTGGTGAAGAAAGATTTTGAATACCTTCTAAAACTTACTTTAGAAGTAAAGGAAGAAGCAGAGAAGGTTGGCGATGACCCCACAGTGGACATCATGAATGAATGCACAGCCTACTACCAGAAAGAGCTTTGGATGCTCAATTCTACTTTGGCTTAAGAGAATGGTCGAATCCCTTGGAAAAGAACCTTTTCCAAGGGATTCTTTTTTGTCGATATTCTTGATTAATGATTCATTCATCTGTATAATTGATTAGATGTAAATGATGAATAAAAGTGAGGAAATAAAATGAAATTAGGAATTGTTGGATTGCCCAATGTGGGAAAGAGTACTTTGTTTAACGCCATCACCAAAGCCGGAATTGAAGCGGCAAACTATCCCTTCGCGACCATTGAACCCAATGTGGGTGTGGTAACGGTGCCTGATGAGCGTATAGATCAGCTGGAGAAGCTGTATTCTTCTAAGAAGAAGGTTTATGCCCATGTGGAGTTTTATGATATTGCAGGTCTTGTAAAAGGGGCTTCTCAAGGAGAAGGTTTAGGCAACAAGTTCTTGTCCCATATTCGTGAAGTGGAGGCCATCATCCATGTGGTCCGTTGTTTTGAAGATGACAACATAGTCCATGTGGAAGGGAATGTAGATTCCATTCGAGACATCGAAACCATTAATTTGGAGCTGATTTTCTCTGACTTAGAAACTTTAGAGAAAAGAATGGACAAGGCAGCGAAGCTAAAGCGTTCTGGTGACAAAGTCGCCCAAGCAGAATATGAACTCATGGAGCGCTTGAAAGCGCATTTAGAGGCAGAGAAGCCTGTGAGAACCTTTGAAGCCACAGAAGAAGAGCAAGAACTCATCAAAGGGTTTTTCTTACTAACCTCTAAAAAGGTGCTGTACGCAGCCAATATTTCTGAAGAAGATCTCATGGCTGGGGAAGAAAACCATTTGGTGAAAAAAGTTCGAGACTATATTCAAGGGGAAAATGCGGGGCTGGTGACCATATGTGCCAGACTTGAAGAAGAACTTTCAGGCCTTGAAGAGGACGAAAAGCTTGAAATGCTTCAAGAATATGGCATCCAAGAAACGGGACTGGACTTACTCATCAAAGAAAGTTATCGTCTCCTTGGTCTCATGAGCTTCCTCACAGCTGGTCCTCAAGAAGTTCGAGCATGGACCATAAAAGTGGGCACCAAAGCCCCCGTTGCCGCTGGAAAGATTCACTCTGATATTCAACGAGGATTCATTCGTGCAGAAGTGATTTCCTATGATGCCTTAATGGCTTCTGGCTCTGAGGCCCATGCCAAAGAAAAGGGGTTATACCGCGTAGAAGGCAAAGAATATATCATGCGTGAAGGTGACGTGGTGAACTTTAGGTTCAACGTGTAATCTTTTTCTAATAAATCCATAAAAATTTTCATCTCATGCCTCCGGGCATGAGATTTTTTGCTTTGTATTTGTTATACTAAAGATATCTTTGGATGGAAATGATGAATGGAGGAAGGTTATGGTAGCATTTCAAAAAATGACATCGGGGAAATTTCTTTTCTGGATGTTTGGCATTTTCTTTCTGCTCTTAGTCTCTTCTGGGATCTTTGCTGCACTAGGGGTACCTATGAATGGAACCTTTATGCTGCAAGTCTTTTTCTATGGACTACTTTTTGTGGTCTTCTACTTTGGGGGATTGGCGAAGGAAGAACGGGGTCTTCTATTTACTAAGAAGAAGTTGTCTCCTGGGAAACTCATGATCTTTGTGCCTTTTTTCATAGGAGGCATCATCAATATCCTCTATACGCTTTTTCTAGAGCGTTTTTCACCAGGTCTTCATCAGTCCTATTTGGAGGCTTCTGACCTTATGGACCAGATCATAGGAGAGGTGGACGTCTTGGGCACGAGCTTACTATTTCTCTCCGTGGTTATTTTAGCACCCATTGTGGAAGAAATACTTTTTCGTGGTATTTTTTTCAACGTTTTAGGGAAAAAACACAGCACCCTATTTGCCATGATGATGTCTTCCATAGTCTTTGGGGTTCTTCATCTAGAAACCATGGTGCCCACTTTCATCATTGGCCTTGTCATTTGCTTTATTTATCAGCAAACTGGGAGTCTTCTCTTGGCCATTCTCGCTCATTTCTTCAACAACCTCATGGCCTTCGTGATGCCCTATGTCTTGGTAGGGAGGAGCCCTGAAGATCCTTTGGTGTTGGTTATGGGGAGTGTATTAGTGGTGGCATTTCTATTTTTTACCATATACTTCATTCGGTATGTGTTGAAAAATAGAGAGACGCTGAAGGAAGACCCCCCTATGCACCGGGTGCTTTTAGATGCCGTAAAGGCGGAAAATGGAAGTCCGTTCTATGATATTTCTAAACCACTATACAGTGGGATGCCTGTCTATGAAGGGGATCCAGAAGTACTCATTGAACCTGTAGCAACGGTGGATAAGGACGGGTATGCCCTGAATGCGCTGTTTTTCGGGAGCCACAGTGGGACCCATATGGATTTTCCCAGCCACTTTATGGAGGGGGGCAAATCCATGGAGGCCTTTCCTTTGGCAAAGTTTTATGGTGAAGCTTTGGTGGTGGATGCCTTTTGGGAGTCCATACCCTTTGGGGAGAAGAAAGTGCTGGCACGAAGTGGCTACCTTACCCTTAATCGGGCAAAGGCTTTGGTAGAAAATGGGGTGGAGCTCATAGGTACAGTTCATGAGTCCATCGAAGAAGAACCCCCCTACGAAGTGCATAAATTTCTTTTAAACCATGATATAATCATTTTGGAAAACCTTCACATGGATCATGTGAAGAGGGGAAGCTACACTTTGTGTGCCTTTCCACTATCCATCAAAGGTGCCGAAGGCGCACCTGTAAGGGCGGTGCTCATGGATGATTTACCAAGGAACCCTTAGGCTCACCTTTAGAGTGGCCTATGTCCACTCATTAAAGGAAAAGAGAGCTATAGTCAAGAGCATCAAACAAAAAGTACGGAATGTCTTTCCGGTGGTCATTGTGGAAGTGGAGGAGCTAGACCGGCATAATTACATGGTCTTCGGTCTCACCACCATTTCTTCTGGAAAGGATGTGGTGGATAATACACTACAAAAAACAGTGGATTTTATCTTGGATCATTTTGATGTGGAACTGATTCAAGAAGAATTGTATAGAGAACATTTTTAGGAGGGAATCTATGAAATTTCAAGACTACAAATACCAAAGGCCAGAAATCGCAAGCGTGAAGGAAGAGGCAGAAAAGCACTTTCTCACCATGAAAGAGGCCAAAAACTCTGAAGCCTTTTTACAAGGTATGGATGCGTTTATTCAGCTTCGACTACATGTGGAAACCATGTTCCAATTGGTCTCCATTCGTCACAGCATAGACACAAGAGATGAGTTCTATGATAAGGAATCAGACTATGTGGATATGGCTATGCCAGAACTACAAGAGCTTGTGACGAAGTTTTATCACTTGATTTTAGAGACGCCTTTCCGCAGCGACATTGAAAAGAAATATGGCAAACACTTGATGAACTTGGCAGAGCTTTCCGTGAAAGCTTTTAGACCAGAAATCATTGAAGATCTTCAAGAGGAGAATAGGCTTTCTTCTGAATACTCCAAGCTGGTGGCTTCCGCAAACATCCATTTTGAAGGGGAAGAACGCAATCTTTCAGGCCTAATTCCTTTCATGGAGCATAAAGATCGAGCCATTAGAAAAGCAGCTTATGAAGC
>DOKV01000196.1 GCA_003510765.1 Clostridiaceae bacterium
CAGACCAGTTGCCATGCCCCTTATGATGGTGGCTACTGCCCCCAGGGCATAAGCTTTGAAGAACGGACTAGGCTTCTTTTAGAAGACCGTGAGACCTTTAAGAAACTGGTGGATGAAACCCTCCTAAGACACTATGAAATCATCAAGAAACTGGCAGCCAAAGGCACCTATTTCTTTGATTATGGCAACAGCTTTATGAAGGCCGTCTATGATGCAGGAGCCAAGGATATTGCGCAAAATGGCGTGGATGAGCGAGACGGATTTATCTTCCCTTCTTATGTGGAAGACATCATGGGACCAGAGCTTTTTGACTATGGCTACGGACCCTTTAGATGGGTGTGCCTCTCAGGAAAGAAAGAAGACTTAGACCGCACGGATGAATGTGCCATGGCATGCATTGACAAGGACCGACGTGCCCAGGATCTGGACAATTATAACTGGATCAAAGATGCCAAGAAGAACCAACTGGTGGTGGGCACCGAGGCAAGAATTCTGTATCAAGATGCCGAAGGCCGATTGAAGATTGCCTTAGCCTTCAATAAATTGGTGAGGGATCAGGAAGTGGGCCCCATTATGCTGGGCAGAGACCATCATGATGTGTCTGGTACCGACTCCCCCTTTAGAGAAACAGCCAACATTAAAGATGGCAGCAACATCATGGCAGACATGGCGGTGCAGTGCTTTGCCGGCAACGCAGCGCGAGGGATGACCATGGTGGCACTTCACAATGGTGGAGGTGTAGGCATCGGCAAATCCATCAACGGTGGATTTGGGATGGTCCTTGATGGCAGTGAACGTGTGGACACCATCTTAAAGATGGCCATGACCTGGGATGTCATGGGAGGCGTGGCAAGACGTGCCTGGGCGAGAAATGAGCATGCGGTGGAAACCAGCGTACGCTTTAACGAAGACCAAAAGGGTATGATCACCATACCAAGAATACCTGAAGAACATCTATTAAATACATTATTGGAGGATGAATAAAATGGAAAGAATTGTAGAATGTGTACCCAATTTCAGTGAAGGTAGAGATGCAGCAGTCATCGACAAGATTGTGGATGCTTTTCGTGGCAAAGAAGGGGTAAAGCTTTTGGACTATTCCAGTGACAAAGACCACAACCGGACAGTGGTGACGGTGACAGGAGAACCAGAGCCTCTAAAAGCTGCAGTGCTAGACGCGGTGGAAAGAGCCAAGGAACTCATTGATTTACGGAATCACCAAGGAGAGCATCCAAGGATGGGGGCCTGCGATGTGGTGCCTTTCATTCCCATCAAGAACTTCTCCATTGAAGAGGCCATCACCTTATCCAAGGAAGTGGGAGAAGCCATTGGGAAGATGGGTATTCCCGTTTTTCTTTATGAGCGAAGCGCCTCAGCGCCTCACCGTGAAAACCTGGCAGCCGTTCGTAAAGGGCAGTTTGAAGGTATGGCGGAAAAAATGAACGAAGAGAAATGGCAGTCTGATTTTGGACCCAAAGCACCCCATGCATCTTTTGGCGTGGTTGCTGTGGGGGCAAGAATGCCCTTGGTGGCTTTCAACGTAAACTTGAGCACATCCGAAGTGGCCATTGCAGATGCTATTGCCAAAAAAGTACGTCACATCGGTGGGGGTCTACGGTACTGTAAAGGCATGGGGGTCCACCTAAAGGATCGTAATCTGGCCCAGGTGTCCATGAATTTGACAGACTACACCAAAACCTCTGTGTATCGAGCCTTAGAAATGGTGAGATTTGAAGCCAAGAGGTATGGAGTCAGTGTGGTGGGGACGGAAATCATCGGTCTTGTGCCACAGCAAGCCCTCATTGATTGTGCAGAATACTATATGGGCATTGAAAACTTCACCTCAGACCAAATCCTGGAAAACAAACTGATGGAGTAGGTGGAGTCATGAGAGATTTAATCATCAACAACTTATCCAGCCTGGCCACCAATACGGGAACAAAGGGTAAAGGTGGCAAAGAAATGGGGCAGCTCCTGGAGATCAAGGATCCATGGGTGCTGATTCGGGAGGGGAAGATTTTTAAAATAGGCCAAGAAGAGCTCCTGGATATAGCCATAGATCCGGAGATTTTAGATGCCAAAGGGCAAACCCTGCTTCCAGGATTTGTAGACCCTCACACCCATTTAGTCTTTGGGGGAACCCGGGAAGAGGAGTTTGCCATGCGTCTTCGTGGGGAAAGCTATATGGCCATTATGGAAAAGGGTGGCGGCATCAAATACTCCGTGAGAAAAACCCAAGAAGCTACCTTTGAAGAACTCTATGAGAAGGGGATGAAAACCCTAGAAAGCATGGCGGAAATGGGCATTACTACCGTGGAAGCCAAAAGTGGGTATGGTTTGGAGAAGGAGACGGAACTAAAGCAGCTTCGGGTAGCCAAAGCTTTGGGGAAGGATGGTCCTTTGGAAGTGGTGTCCACCTTCATGGGCGCTCATGATATTCCCCTAGCTTATAAGGGCAGAGACCGAGACTTCTTAGAGTATCTCTTGGCGGAGGTGCTCCCCGTGGTCATGGAAGAATCCTTGGCTGAATATGGAGATATTTTCACGGAAAAAAATGTCTTCAGTGTGGAAGACTCTAGGATGTATTTACAAAAGCTCAAAGAAGCAGGATTAAAGCTCAAAATTCATGCCGATGAGATTTTTGACTTGGGTGGTGCAGCCTTGGCTGCAGAGCTGTCCTTAGAAAGTGCAGATCATCTTTTAAAAGCCAATGAGGAAGGGTTACAAGCCATGAAGGAAAAGGGGGTCACCCCAGTGCTCCTGCCTTTGACTGCCTTCTCCTTAAAAGAAGAGTATGCCCGTGCACGGTATATGATTGACTTAGGTCTTCCCGTGGCCATGGGTACGGACTTTAATCCAGGCAGCTGCTCCTCCTTCTCGGTACCGCTCATGATTTCCTTGGGTGCTCTTTATATGGGGATGAGTCCAGAAGAAGCGTTGACAGCAGTGACGTTAAATAGTGCTCATGCTTTAGGGAGAGCTCATCGTATGGGCACCATTGAAGAGGGAAAAGAGGCAGACCTGGTGCTCATTGATGCACCATCTTATCGCTTCCTCACCTACCACTTTGGCATGAACTTGGTGACAACCACCCTGAAAAAGGGTAAGATAATACATAAGAAAACGACGAAGTAGAAGGTGAAGTCATGACAGAATACGATCTGATTGTCATAGGTGGAGGAGCCAGCGGTATGAGCGTAGCCCTCAGTGCTAAAAAAGAAGGGGTTTCTGAAATTCTCATCATTGATCGAGAAGAAAGCCTAGGGGGCGTATTGAATGAGCTCATTGAAGTGGGCCATGGATTCCTTCAAGAAGGGACCACCGGGGTAGAGGTAGCTGAAGAGCTCAAGGAAAAGGTCTTGGCAGAAAAGATTCAGGTGCGCACCGATGCCTTAGTGCTAGAGGTGAAACGAGACAAAAGTGTCAAGTATGTCTCCAGCAAAGAAGGCGTCTTGGAGGTCAAAGGCAGATCCAT
>DOKV01000105.1 GCA_003510765.1 Clostridiaceae bacterium
TCTGCCTCTAGTTTTTCTTTAAAACCTCCTAAAAACATCATATATCATGACGTTACGTGAGGTTCAAGTATTTTATTTATTATTTTCTTTATCTTATGATTTTAAAGCAAAGTATCAGGAACTGTCATCAATATCTTTTTCAGCAATATTATATTCGAATTACCCTATGTTATCTATAAATCACCCCTAAAACATGGGTCAAAAAACGGTGTTTTTTTGCTCTTTTTCAGCTCAAAAATCGTCTCCAAACCACTGCATCTTGTGGTCAAGTGGTCTTATTTCTCCTCCAAACCACAATACGTCATCAGAATTATACTCTCAACGTGTGGAGTCTTTGTGAAACATAACCTTAAAGAAAGAATCATTTGCTAAATGAGAATTATTATCAACTATGTTGACATCCTAGGGGGAACTGTTATAATACTTATAAAGATAAGGGATACCTTATAAAAGGAGGCGTTCTTTTGAATCGAGGAGAAGAAGATTATCTGAAAGGCTTGTATAAGCTTCAGGGGGTCTTTGAAGAAGAAGTATTTATCAAAACAAAAGAGCTGATGACACTTTTTGGGCACTCACTACCATCGGTGAATGAGATGGTGAAAAGACTGCAAGAGGAGGGTTTTGTGAGTTATAAACCCTATGTGGGGGTTTCTTTAACAAAAAAAGGATTCCTTCAAGGAGAAAAACTCATCAAGAAGCACAGACTGTGGGAGCTTTTCTTGACAGCATCCTTGGGATTGTCTAGTGACGAAGTGCATGAGGAAGCAGAAAAGTTAGAACATGCTACATCAGACCGGGTACTGGAAGCTTTAGATGCTTTCTTGAATCGCCCAGAAAATTGTCCCCATGGACAGCCCATTCCACAGAATACGTCGGATTGAATAGGAGGATACTTTGGAGAGTTTACTGTATAGTTTTTTTGCCGGTGCGTCGACGGTAATAGGCGCAATTATTTTAATGATCTTTGGCAAACCAGGGCGTAAAACCATGGCTTCCTTGCTAGGATTTGCTGGAGGGATCATGATGGCGGTGTCTGTTTTTGAACTGATGCCTGAAGCCTATGATTTTAGCGATTCCATTTGGGTGGTGATCATTGGGTTTTTACTTGGTTGTGTGATGATGTATCTGTTAGATATTTTTCTACCCCATGCCCATATGTCCATCCCGGAGGATTTAACCATCGAAAATAGAGCCCATGTCCTAGAGACTAGAAGAGTCCTTAGGACAGGCTATTTGATCTTCTTTGGCATTGCTCTACATAATGTGCCCGAAGGACTGGCCATAGGTGCAGGCCTTGAGGCAAGCCCTGAACTTGGACTAACCATAGCCCTGGCCATCGGCCTACATAATATCCCGGAAGGCCTCGCAGTGGCAGGGCCGCTAAAAGCTGGAGGGTTATCAAATTTCAAGGTGATTTTGTTCACCTTAGGTGCTGGACTCATGACGGTGATTGGCACAGCCATTGGACTACTGATCTTTGGATTATCCACGGTATTTATTGGGGGCTCTTTGGCCTTCGCCGCAGGAGCTATGGTCTATATTGTCAATGACGAACTGATCCCCCAAGCCAATGGGCTCCACAACCACTTGGCCAATGCAGGATTGATTTCAGGGCTCCTCATTGGGTTTGCGATGCTGATGTAATGACATAAAAAGATCCGGAAGGCCTTCACAGGTCCTCTGGATCTTTTTTCTACCCTTCGTTTACACGTAAGCGATAGAGAGGAAAGAGAATTGGTCAGCTATGGAGGAAATGGTGAGGGTGTAGTGGATACGCTAGAAAAATCATCAGAGGTAGAGCTTTACGCGGTGGAAGTAGACAGTGAAAAGACTAAAAATAAGATGAAATTAAAACTAAAAAAATATCACTTAACCATAATTTAAGCTATAATTTAAGCAACAGTTTGGAAGTAAAGGGGATGTTTTATTGTATCTAGCAGTGTATTCCATAAGTTCAGCAGCCCTTCTATATTTTGTGGTTTTCCTGTGGGAAAGTACAACGTTAAATGCACAACGAAAAAAAGCGTTTTTGGCAGCGGCACTCCTTACTTTTATCCCATTCCCAAGCTCTTTTTACAAAGAGTAGGGGGACACGAAGCCTATGGAGCCATATATGCTTCACAGAGGGGAGATGGGACCATGGAATGCAAAACAAAGGACGAACTGATCAGGGTACTGGATGCGCTGCTGGATCAAAAAGAAATCTTAAGGAACATGAATCAAGAGATTTTGAGACTCCATGGACAAAAAGTCTATTCTGGCGGCTATGAAGTGGTGAAGCTTCTCACCAAGGGTTTAAAGGGGCTCAGGAAGAGCTTTGTAAATCTGTGAGGTGTTTTCCTGAAAATAAATGAGCATTTTCAAGAAAACTGTGGTATAGTAGTTGAAGCAACTTTTTCAGGTAGTGACCATCTATATGCACTGAATATGCAGAATACATTGGTCATCAAAATGAATGGCATTCCATAGAGGGGACGCATCTGTGCACCCCTCTTTTTTATTTAGCTTATTTTGAGATACCAGTGACAGGAAACAGCTGCAAGAATAAACAGTGACCATAGAAAGGGTCATACTGAAGGAGTATTATGTTATTTAAAGAAATGAATTTATCCATCCCATTGCAAAAAGCTCTCAAAGATGCAGGCTATCAAGAGGCCACCCCCATTCAAGAGAAATCCATTCCCATGCTACTCACCGGAAGGGATCTACTGGGCTGCGCCCAGACTGGCACGGGCAAAACCGCGGCCTTCTCATTGCCCATCCTAGAAGCCTTGTCCAAGAAGCAAGGAACACCTGGTAAAAGAAAGATCAAAGCATTGGTTTTAGCGCCTACCAGAGAGTTGGCCATCCAAATCCATGAGAGCTTTGTCACCTATGGCAAATACTTACAGCTAAAATCCACAGTGATTTTTGGCGGCGTATCTCAGCATCCTCAAACCCAAACCTTAACAAGAGGTGTTGATATTTTGGTGGCCACCCCAGGTAGACTCTTAGACCTCATCCAGCAAGGATTCATTCATCTGGGCCAAGTAGAGCATTTTGTACTGGATGAAGCGGATATGATGTTGGATATGGGCATGCTGCACGATGTGAAGAGAATCCTGACCCATCTGCCTAAAAAGCGTCAAGCGCTGTTTTTCTCGGCTACTATGCCCAAGGAAATCGAGCTTCTTGCAGATGCCATTTTAAGTGGTCCACACAAGGTGACCATCACCCCTGTGGCCTCTACAGTGGATACCATCCAGCAATCTGTGTATCCTGTGAACAAGAAAAACAAGATTCATCTACTCTTAGACCTACTAAAAACTTCAGACATTGATCGTGTCTTGGTGTTTTCAAGGACCAAGCATGGAGCAGACAAAATTGTCAAAGCCCTCTTGCAGCAGAATCTGAAGGCGCAAGCCATCCATGGGAACAAGTCTCAAAATGCCCGTCAGCTGGCTTTAAAGAACTTTAAAGACCGGGAGACACGGATTCTGGTGGCCACAGACATTGCGGCCAGAGGTATTGATGTGGAAGAATTGTCTCATGTGATGATCTATGATCTTCCAGAAGTGCCTGAGACCTATGTTCATCGTATTGGCCGTACAGGCCGTGCAGGGCATGGAGGCATCGCCATTTCCTTCTGTGATCAAAGTGAGCGTCATCTTTTAAGAGACATCGAAAAGCTCATTAAGAAGACCATTCCGAAGGTAGAAGACCATGCGTATCCTTTCGTGGAAGAATCTGAAGAAGCCATGCAGGCGGCTGCTGAAGTGAAGAAGACTTCTTATAAGAAGCCTTCCCAAGGAAAGAAACAAGGCTACACAGGGTATCAAAAAAGTACTTCTGGTGGTTATAACAAAAGAAGATCCAGTGCACCGAAAAAAGCCATATAACCTAAAGCACCATAAAAAAGAGTGTCTCACCCATCCATAGGATGAGGAGAGGACACTCTTTTTATTTCATAAAAGAACTTGGTTTTGGTGGGTAAACCTAAGTGAAACCACCCAAAGGATACACCAAATAATTTTCATGGATGATGTTGACAAAACTTGTATAAAACAAAGAATATAGAGTGCCTTTTCATGGAAATGCTATAAGTGCTTATCCATGCGAAGGGCTCTGGTTTCATACCCAATGCTTTCATACAACTGGATGGCGTTCTTGCTAAAAAGATGTACTGCCAGTTCCATCTTTGTGGCTCCTTCTTGTTTGCTATAGCCTTCTATGAACCGAAGCATTTCTTTGCCAATGCCTTTACGCCTATGTGCTTTGGCCACGGCAAAATCGTGAATGTATCCATAGGTTCTTTTTTGCATCATGGGTAGATTTACCTGAATGGTCTCATAAAACAAGTAAGAGACTACGATGCCATCCACGAGTCCAAGAAAGAGTACCGTATCGCCTCCTTCTAGAAATTTATGAAGAAATCCTTCTGTATAAAGGAGTTCACTTTGTTGATAAATATCGGGTCTTTCTTCAACGTATACATCATGTACTTCGGTTTTCAGTGCATATACATCGTCTAAGTGTTCTTTGGTGCCTTTTATGATTTCCATGTTCATGGTTGTCTTTCCTTCCGATCTCTTTAATTATACGAGGTGCTTTTCTTGTCACTGGATTCTTTAGGTGATGCCTCGCTTATTAAATTGTAACATAGAAATTTGTTTTTTTTATGAAGACTCGGTGGATTGCATCATGTCCATGAGTGATTTGCCTAGCGCCATTCTTTTATGCTAGGGGCATTTAGGTTTGAAGATTATGAGGAGTGCACAGTATAAACCTCAAGGAACTTACAAAAAAGATATGGAAGAGGATAAACTTTCTGATACAATAATAGAAATGAGTAGTGCACTAGGAGGAGCTTATGCCGTGTTCAAGATGTGAAAAAATTCCTATTTTATTTACAGAGCTTTCAGATGTTTATGTGACAGTACCCACCAATCATCATGTGGCTCTTTTTGAGGGGGCCCTGGAGAAGAAACACTATCTATTTGAAACCTTGGAAGAAGGTTTCTTGGTGAAAAACGTGCCGTTCGAAGAATTTTTGTTCTATCTGAATTTTTCAGTGTTCAACACCATCGAGAAAAAAGATGTGCGCATCCTTTCGCTAAAGCCTGGTGCACCCTTGAGTTTTTCATCTTTAAAGAGTTTTAAAACCCTAGAAGAGTGGATGCTCCTTCACCAAGGAAAAGAAGTGGCTGACATTATTGAAGAGGGGCGTATCAAAACGCTGTTTCAGCCCATCATTTCTTGTAAAACTGGAGAGGTATATGGTTTTGAAGCGCTCTCCAGGGGTATTCAAAAAGATGGAACTTTGATGAATCCAGAAAAACTATTTTCAGAGGCCAAGGCCATGGATTTGCTGTTCTTTTTAGACCGAGTATGTAGAGAGGCTTCTATTAAAGCAGCGGCGCGCATGGGCATAGTAAGAAGGCTGTTTATCAACTTTATCCCCACGGCCATTTACGAGCCCTCCCTATGCTTACAATCCACAGCAAGGGTGCTCAGCGTAGAAAAAATCCTGGCCGAGCAAGTGGTCTTTGAAGTGGTGGAAACGGAAAAGGTACAGGATTTTGGTCACTTGAATAGAATCTTAGACTATTACCGGGAGCGTGGTTTTTCCACAGCACTGGATGATGTGGGCAGTGGCTACGCTGATGTGGGGGCCCTGCTAAAGCTACGTCCTAATTATATGAAGATCGACATGCACATCATTCGAGACATTCATGTAGATAAAGAAAAGCAACAAACCTTGAAAACCTTCATGGATAGTGCCAAATCCATCGATGCATTGATTCTAGCAGAAGGCATTGAAACTCTGGAGGAATATAGATACTTGAAGAACCAAGGGGTAGATCTTTGCCAGGGCTATTTGTTTGGAAAACCCCAGGAGATCCCTGACAAAAAGCCCTTTGTAGAGCCTAGCTTATAATCTGAAACCGTCACATGAGTGGTATAAGAAACCCTGTGACGGTTTTCCGTTGGGATGGATTTTTATTTTTGTAAAAAGCACGGTATCATGAAGAGGTTTTGAAAAGGTCATGGAGATCCATGAAGGATACAATTGAAAGGAGTATATTTTATGAAGAAACTCGTGCTTTTTGGCATGAAATATATGGGTAAATTCTTACAAACAAGAGGGAAGGGGACCAGTTTGCCTGGGTATTTAGCACTGAAGTGCTATCCAAATCTTCTCTCTGATTTTCACTACCCAGAACGAAGCATCTTGGTCACGGGCACCAATGGTAAGACCACGGTGAGTAACCTTTTGTCGGGTAGTCTTGGGGAAGGGGTTGTGAATAATAAAGATGGCGCCAACATGAAAAGTGGTTTGGCTACGACACTACTTATGCATGCAAAGGGGCAGAAGATTCCAGGGTCTTCCTTGGTTTTGGAGGTGGATGAAGCCAATCTCCTGCTCATCAAAGAAGCAGTAACGCCTAAGTATTTGGTAATAACCAACCTCTTTGAAGATCAATCCGATCGTTATGGGGGCATCGTCAACTTGGTGGAGAGGCTGAAAAAATCCATACAGGAAGAGACCACCTTGGTCCTCAATGGCAATGATCCCCATGTGGTCATGCTGGGGGAAGCGCTGAAGAATAAGAAGGTGTATTATGGAGTATCTGTTGGGGATGAGGTTGAGCATATAGCCATATGCCCCAGGTGTCAGGGCCACTTGATCTATGAAAAAGCGCTGTATGGCACCTTAGGGACTTTTCACTGCAGTGGCTGCCATTTAAAGACGCCAAAGCTCGCCTATGCCGTAGAGAGCATGAACTCGAAAAAAGGGACCTTTGATCTTTTAGGTGTAACGTATACCATGGTGGAGGAGACCCTCTACTCCCTGTTCAACATGCTTCCAGTCATTGCCCTCTCCTTGGAGGAAGGGATGACACCAGATTTTTCCACCTATGAAAAGATTCCTGGAAGGCTAGAGCCTTTAAAAGGACCTGAAGCCAAAGGATTTTTAAACCTGGTGAAAAACCAAGTGGGGCTTGAAGAAACTCTTCGCCACATAAGAAATCACGCGAAAGGTTCGCCCCACGAGATTCTCTATGCTTTAAGCAATACTCCTGCCGATGGACAAGACATGTCATGGGTACAAAAGGTGGATTTTCAAGGGCTTTTTTCACCACAGTTAAAGAAGTTCATCGCCACGGGGCCCCAAAGGGCTTACTTGAGAGATGTCCTTGTGGAGAAGGGGTTGGGGCACCTGGTGGAACAGGTGGAAGACGTGGAAAACTATCCAGGGGATCGAAGAGCTCTCTATGTCCTGGTGAGTTATAGCGAGATGGCCAAGGGCCGAGAAACCTTTATCCAAAAGCCCTAAGAGAAGGCCTTTCCTTGTCTGTGAAGACTTGGAAGGGCCTTTTAGCGTTCTTTTAGTGTCGCACAGTATACTCAAGAAAAAGGATAGAAGAAGGAGAAACAAATGTATCCAAAACAAGCAGAAAAAACACAGCCAGGAAGGGGCTTCCCCTTCACAGAGGAAACCATGGATTGGATGGAAAAGAAGTCCAAAGAGGCAGAGAGGCTCATGTCCTACTACCGATGCGCCATGATGGAGATTGAAACCAAGCTCTTGGTACTGAACGAAGAGTTTTCTTTTGAGACAGAACATCACCCCATTAGTTCCATAAAAAAAAGATTGAAAAAGATACGTTCTATAAAAGAGAAACTGGAAAGGAAGCAACTGCCTCTTTCCTTATCCTCCATAGAAGAGCATCTCACAGATGTGGCGGGGCTTCGGGTCATTTGTTCTTTTCCAGAAGATGTCTATCGCTTAAAAGAGGCCCTTCTTCGTCAAGATGATGTGGAGCTTCTGGAAGAAAAAGACTATATAAAGGCACCCAAGGAAAATGGCTATAGAAGTCTTCACCTCATCGTGGCTATCCCCATCTTCTTGGCTCATGAGAAGAAGATGATGAAAGTGGAGGTGCAGCTGCGGACCATTGCCATGGATTTTTGGGCAAGCCTTGAGCATCAGCTGCGTTATAAGAAAGATCATGTATTCACACCAGCTATGGCCAAGGAGCTGAAGGATTGTGCCAAGGCCAGTGCAGAACTAGATCTTCGCATGGAAGCGCTGCAAAAAGATG
>DOKV01000075.1 GCA_003510765.1 Clostridiaceae bacterium
TCTGCTTCTTCTAAAATGGCTCGGACATTTTTGAGGCACATGCGGGTTTGCAAGACGATGTCATTGCCTCCCATTTCTCCCGTTTCAGGGTCCATGGGTAGCTGTCCAGAAGTATAAATCATGTTCCCAGCAAGGATGGCCTGGGAATAAGGGCCAATGGCGCCAGGCGCTTTTCTTGTGGCGATTACTTTTTTCATATAGGTATCCTCCTAATTTGTAAATGTTTTCAATCCTATTATAGTACAGGCACCTTAACAGTGACAAGGTATCTTCATGAAGAAATCTTCCTTAGACATGAAATCACCCACCATTCCACTGTTCATGGGAATCTGTCTCTCTCAGATGCACATAGAGATACGCCATGCGAAAAGAGACCTAGAGCAGCATTTTTCGCCCTAGATCTCTTTGGAAACCTCCATGATTCTCCTACTGTTTTTTAGACATTGAGGGAGGAGTATTCGCACCATTTAGTCGATGCTTCGTCCATAGAGTAAGGTGGAATAGAACATGCCATTGAGGCAAACATCTCTGGCCAAACTACCTTCTTCATAAAAACCCATGGACTTATAGATTTCTTGTATCTTAAAATGGTCCTCTCGAACCCTTAGATTTATTTTTCGCACAATCCCCTTTCCCTTGCAAGTGAGAATCATCCGTTGGATCAACTCTTTGCCAAGGGTCTCCATAAGCTCATCCGAAGACAGGTTTAAAGTCACATTGGCTACGTGTTTATACTTATCTGCACTTCTTTTAGTGATAACCACAAGTCCTTCCAAAGCTCCTTCTAAAAACCCCAGTAAACAGTGGCCATTGCCAAAATCTTGTATGAAGTCCTCATACGTAGCCTCTGCTAAAGGAAATTCTAGCCAATCATACTCTCCATAAATGTATTTGCCCATGGAGACAGATTTCTCTATAAACCCTTTTAAGGTCTCCCAATCCTCAGGAGCACTTCTACGAATGACCATGTGTGTACTATTCTCTTCTAATATACTCATAGAATCCCTTCCTAATTTTATCATATTGTCTAACATTATAACTTTTTGTCATAAAATTGTAAACCATTTCTCAAAGTATACCATTTTCCCCTATTACTTTCAGGTTCTTTCGCCCTTGGCACCATCCTACCTCTTCCGACATGTATCCTTTTTATGCCTTCAGGCAAAAAAAGCAGGAGGTTTTTAAATACCTTCCTGCTTTCTTCATGAACCAAGGGAAACGTCTCCCCATAAATAAACATGACCTTTTAGTTACCATCTACGCCTCTAGAAATCACAAGGGTGATCTCTGCTCCCTTGGCCAAACTTGTTCCAGCTGAGGGCTTTTGTTCCATCACTATTCCCACGTCCACGAACGCTGAGGTTCTTCTTTCAATTTTCACCACAAAGCCTTGGCTCTCCAATTTTGCCACGGCTTCTTCTTCTGACAACCCCATAACATCCATAACTGTAATCATTTCGGATTGAACTTGGATGCCAACATGAAGAGTCACTGTACTGCCATAGACCAAAGACTCCTCTGGTCCTGGTTGTTGACGGAGCACTTTTCCCACTTGATTTTCTGTGGATTCTTCTTCTTGTACAACCACAATAAATCCTAAGTCCCTCAATGTTTCTTCTGCTTTTCCACGGTCTTGACCTACCACAGAGGGTACTAGGACCCTCTCCACTTCTGCTTTTTTCCCCACAGTAAGGGTCACTGTAGCACCCTTTTCCATGGACGTATTGGCCGAAGGATTTTGTCCAAGCACCTTACCTATATTTTCATCCGTACTTTCCTGCTCTTGGATCCTTACAACAAGCCCTAATTTTTCTAAAGCTTCCACAGCATTTGCTCTGGTTTGCCCCAGGACAGACGGTACAGTCACCATGGGTGTCTCTACTTTCTTTCCCACGGAGATGGTTACAGTGCTGCCCTTCGTAGCGGTCCCTTGGGCCGATGGATTTTGCGTAAGGACTTTCCCCACATTTTGAGTAGTACTATCCACCTCTCGAACGGTGACCATAAATCCAGCATTCTTCAAAATCTCCACAGCGGCATTCCTTTGTTGCCCAACTACAGAGGGAACGTTCACCCTTTGTGGCTCTGGTTCTTGTGACAACACGATGGTAATGGCAGTGCCCTCTTTTATATCCACACCTTTGGAAGGATCCTGTGAAAGGACTGTTCCAGAAGATGTGGTGGTAGATTCCCTATAGCTGATTTCCACAAAAAGACCTAGCTCCTCTGCAACATTACGTACTTCTTCCTCGGTCATCCCAATGAAATTAGGCATGATAAAGGTTTTTTCTTTTTCTGAACTACCAAAAGGTCCAAGACTCAAAGTAAAATATACTTTACTTCCCTTTTCCACCAGAAGATTCTTATTGGGACTTTGATGAAAAACCAAGCCCTTTTCAGATCGATCTGTATATTCTTCGCCAATGACGCCAATGAGTTCATACTCCTCTAAAAGCAGTCTCACTTCCTCAATAGTAGCCCCCAAAAGATCAGGTACCTTTACGGTCTTGAGTACATCTTCTTTTCTTTCTTCTTCATGATCTGCATTTGGTGTTAGTACACCTAAGTTTTCTTGCAATCTATTGTTATAGGAAATAAAGCCCATGAAAAATACAAAGACAATGATGATAAATGCCCCCACGGCTAATCCTTTCTTATACATAGCTATTCTCCTTCATTTTATTTACTTATATAAAGTATATCATAATAGTGACTCGAGTCCTAGAATCAGTCCCTCTCCTACCATCTCCATAACACTATCCTTGACAACCTAGCACTTATGCATACGATGCTCTTTCACGGCCTCTGTGCTAGATTACTCCGGGCAATAGAAAAGAGGTAGCCCAAAATTTCGCTTCTTTGGTCTACCTCTTATGTACCATGCTACATCTTTCGCACTTTCTAGGTGCCATGGCTTAAGCCAAGGATAGAGTCGCAAAGATTCTCTGATTCAAAATCCTTTGGCGCTTCTTTAATTTTCACTGTTTTTAGCTACTCTAATGGTCACTTCTGTACCCACAGAAACTCGTGCATCCACAAAGTAATTTTGACTATACACCACACCATCTTCATAATCCCCATTGGGATTATACTCATAGGCCACATGGAATCCAAGACTATGGAGTAGTGCCACGGCCTCTTCTTCCGTCAACCCAATGAGAAGAGGGACCGAGATGATCTCTTCCTCTCCCTCTGCCCAAGCATCACTCACAAAAATTTGGATGATGTCCCCCTCAAGAAGAGTCCTCCCTTCTAAAGGTTCTTGCCAAAAAACGATATTTTGAGGAAAACTAGTGTTTTTCTTAGGTACAGGTTCCACCACCAAGTTTAGCTCTTGAAGGCTCTCCACAGCTTCCTCCATGGATAAATGAACGACCTTTGGAATTGTCACTTCCATGGGCTCCTCCTCTATCTCTTCTGTAAGCTCATCTTCCAAAGACTCCTCAGTGGGGTTTTTAGGCCTTGTGATCACTGGGTCCATTTTAATGTCTTTGGATACCGCATCCTGAATATTTTGCTGATATGATATAAACCCAAAAACGAAAATCCCTGTGACAAGGGCAAACAGCATGATCAAAGATATTTTCAACTTCATCTATACACCTCAACAATTTCTTCTATATAACAACTTCTTCTTCTTTATGATAACATAGTATATCATACTTCAAAAGAAAAGAGACTTCAAAACTGCCGCCCCAACGAAAAAAAGCCTCCCATATTATATGGTTGGCTCCCCTCCGCTATTTCCAGTTATAAGTGATGCCATCCCAAATCATTTTTCCTGACTTGGCCAATGAAACCAACCCATAGACACTATTGGGTAGATCTGCACTCATGATGGTGAACACAAAATCTCCCTTTTGCAATTCAATCAACGTGGTATCATTTTCAATACCTGGCATATCTCCAGCTTTACTGGCAATCTTCTCTTTTAATGGTTCATCCAAATAGAACCCCGTTTTCTTCTTTTTGTTTTCACTCTTTAGCATCTCAATGAGGCTACGAGAATGCTCCGGCGTTAAGTATTCCCCTGCCTTTAAGAGCTTCCAACAAAGGGACAAGTCATAACTTGTGGTGAGGTTTATGGGTGAGCCTGGCATATCATTCATGGTGGTATTCCGCAGCCCCATTTCTAAAAACTTGGCTTTCAACTCCTCAAAACCAATGAGGCTCACCAGTTTTTGTGTGGCTGTGTTATCACTTTCCACCAACATCACCAAAATCAGTTCCTGTACGGTGTAAGTCCTTGAATTCAAATGTTTTAAAATACCAGAACCTTCCACCCGGTCTCGGCTTACCAAAAGGACTTCCTCATTCAAGGACACCTTTCCCTCTTCCACATCTTTCATCACTGCCATGGCCACAGGAAGCTTCATGCATCCTGCTGAGGTCATTTTTACGTGTTCATTATACCCGTAGATAAATCCGGACTTTAAATCTTCAAAATAAAAACTATAACTGCCCAGTCTGTCTTCAAGATATCTTCTGACTTCCTTCATCTAGATCACTCCAATTCATTACTACTGATATTTTAGCATAATTATGCCAATAGTTAAATCTTTAGATGCTAATGACATTGAAAAGGAGAAGGAAAGCAAACACAGCGGAAACGCCAATTCTATAGTAGGCGAATACCTTCATGGGCTTCTTTTGAATATAGGTAATAAAAGCCTTGACGCAGAGAAGCGCCACGATGAAAGCCACCAAAAAGCCCATGGTAAAGGCCACCCACTCAGTACTACCCAAAGTAGAAAAGCCCACAGCACTTTCAAACTTTACAACCTTCACCAAGGAAGCGCCAATCATTACAGGAATGGCCAAAAAGAAGGAATACTCTGAAGCCACTTTTACGTTGAGGCCACTGATCCATCCGCCCATGATGGTGGAGGAAGA
>DOKV01000123.1 GCA_003510765.1 Clostridiaceae bacterium
ATCATCTTCGAACCAAGTTCCCTAGCCTCTTTTTCATCAATGGAGGACTGTGCTTGTTCAATTAAGGACAAAACATCGCCCATACCTAGGATTCGGCTCGCCATCCGCTCGGGATGGAACACTTCCAAGTCGCTCATTTTTTCGCCCACACCAGAGAATTTTATGGGTTTCCCCGTCACTTCTCGGATGGAAAGGGCTGCACCACCTCTGGTGTCACCATCCAGCTTGGTCAAGATCACTCCAGTAAGATCCAAGGCTTCATCAAAGCTTTGGGCCACATTGACAGCATCTTGTCCAGTCATGGCATCCACTACGAGAAGCGTCTCCATAGGTTTCACAGCGGCTTTGATGCCTTTGAGCTCCTCCATGAGATGTTCATCGATGTGTAGTCTACCAGCGGTATCTATGAGCACCACGTCGCAGCCTTCTTTTCGGGCATACTCCATGGACGCTTTGGCAATGTCCACAGGGTTTACTTTATCTCCCATGGCAAAGACCGGCATATCAATTTGTTTTCCTACCACCTGCAGCTGTTTGATGGCTGCGGGACGATAGACGTCTGCTGCTACAAGAAGCGGCTTTCTGTTCCTCTTTCGAAGATGTAGTGCCAGCTTTCCAGTCATGGTGGTCTTACCCGCCCCTTGAAGACCGACCAGCATAAATGCGGTGATGGAGGAATCAAAACTAAGCTTTGCTTCGCTTCCGCCCATCAAGGCCGTTAACTCTTCATTGACAATTTTCACCACTTGCTGTCCAGGGGTAAGGCTTTCAAGGACCTCACTACCCGTGGCTTTTTCACTGACATTTTTCACAAAGCTTTTCACCACTTTGAAATTTACATCTGCTTCCAGAAGGGCTAGCCGAACTTCTCTCATGGCTTCTTTGATGTCATTTTCTGTTAGCTTTCCTTTACCACGAAGCTTTTTGAAAGCCTCTTGGAGTCTTTCAGCTAAACTGTCGAAGGCCATGGTATCCCTCCTTATAACTCTTGCAAGAGTTCTTCGATTTCACTACAGTAACAATTCTTTTCTTTTAAGCGTGCTATGAGTTTTCCTTTGACTTCTTCTTCCTTTTGGGATGAAGCCAGAAGAGTAAGCTTCTCTTCATAGTCCGTCAAAGTCTTATAACACCTTTTGATCAGGTCATGTATCGCTTGCCTGCTGGTATTTTGATTTTCTGCAATCTCTGATAGAGATAAATCCATATTATAGTATTGATCTAAAATATTTCTTTGTTTCTCCGTCAACAGCCGACCATAAAAATCCATCAACAAGGATATTTCAATACGATTGTCCATAACCTCACCTACCACATGGATTAGTTTACAAAAAAAGAAGGGTGCTGTCAAGTACTTTTACTTAACAGCACAAATCTTTTTTATGTGGACAGTGTAAAACCTCGATTTTCCTAAGACAACTTAGATCAACGCTTCCGAAAAAGCTTTGGCATCAAAGTCTTGAAGATCCTCTATACCCTCTCCGACGCCAATATATACCACAGGAATTTGAAGGCTCTCTTTTATGGAGAGCACCACCCCACCTTTGGCTGTGCCATCTAGTTTGGTTAAGATGATGCCATCAAGCTTAGCCACCTTTTGGAACTCCTTGGCTTGGATCACAGCATTTTGTCCACTGGTCCCATCCAGCACCAGCAATGAGTAGATATTTGCATCCCCATACTCTCGGTCGATGACTCGACGAATCTTCTCTAATTCATTCATCAAATTCTTCTTGTTGTGCAGACGCCCCGCCGTATCACACAGCAGTACGTCGGCACTCCTTGCTTTGAAAGCCTCTAAGGCATCAAAGACCACCGCAGCAGGGTCTGAGCCTTCTTGATGACGAACCAAATCCACTTCTGCGCGTTTGGCCCATACTTCTAATTGATCAATGGCGGCAGCACGGAAAGTATCTGCTGCTGCAAGAATGACCTTCTTGCCTTCCTCTTTGTACTTAAAAGCAAGTTTGCCAATGGAGGTGGTTTTTCCAACCCCATTGACGCCAATGATGAGGATAATCGTTGGTTTCTCCACCCTAAATGTGGTTTCTGAATCCTCCATGAACTCTGCAATGACTTCTTTCAACGCTCCATTCACCGCACTAACTTCCGTAATCTTTTGCAATCGAATTTTCTGGCGTAAGCGTTCAATCAATTCCATGGACGTTTCATAACCTATATCTGAGGTAATGAGTACTTCTTCCAGTTCTTCAAAGAGATCCTCATCGATGGTCATAGCCAACCCAAGAACCTCATTCATCTTTCCCGTGATGTTGTCACGGGTTTTCGCCAATCCATTTTTTAGTTTTTCAAAAAAATTAGCCATTTTTCCTCCTTGCAGCTGACAGGTCCATCGAAACGATCTTCGAAATCCCCTTCTCTTCCATGGTGACGCCGTACAGTGCATCAGCAGACTCCATGGTTCCTTTTCTGTGCGTTATCAGTATGAACTGAGTTTCCCTCGCAAACTCACTTAAAAATTCAGCAAATCGGTATACATTCGCATCATCCAGCGCAGCTTCAATCTCATCCAAAATACAGAAAGGTGTGGGCTTCATTCTCAAAATCGCAAATGTCAGAGCGATGGCAGAGAGCACTTTTTCTCCACCGCTCATGAGTGTAATGTTCTGAAGCTTTTTCCCGGGTGGCTGCACACTGATCTCAATGGGCGCTTCGAGTATATCTCCATCCCCTAGAATAAGTTTCGCATTCCCTCCCTGGAAGAGCCTTCTGAAGGTATCATTAAAATTCTCATTCATCACCTTAAAATTTTCAGTGAACAGAGTTCTCATTCTAAGAGTCATATCCATGATGATTTCTTTTAGTTCCAGCTTTGCTTTTTCCAGATCTTCCTTCTGGCTGGATAAGAAAGTGCTATGCTCACTGACTTCTCTGAATTCTTCAATGGCCGCCACATTCACATGTCCTAGCGAAGAAATTTCTCTGCGCAGAGTATTTAACTTCTTTCTGAACAGATCCTTGTCTTCCATGG
Organism: Clostridiaceae bacterium; assembly: GCA_003510765.1. GTDB lineage: Bacteria > Bacillota > Clostridia > Clostridiales > Clostridiaceae > Proteiniclasticum. The sequence continues at coordinate 2,990 of DOKV01000123.1, forward strand.
GAATTCTCTCTTCTTTCGCTTCTGCCAAGGTGAGATTGAGCTCATCATTGATTTTATTAAGGAGACTCTGATTTTCTTTTTCCAATTTCTCCAGGGCATCCTTCACTTTGTAGAGGTCTTTGTCCAGCACATGGAACTCTTCATCCAGTGTGCGCTCTTCTTGTGCATATTCTTTGAGAAGGACTTTGTCTTTCAGCTCCTCCATGGACATTTCATCTAGGGCCTTTTCAAGGGCTGCCACTTCTTTGGTCAACATCCCTTGCTTCTCTTCCAGAGCCTCCTTGGTTTCCTTGGCCAAGGTGCGTTCCTCTTTCAGCTGAATGGTTTCTTCAGCCAAGGAACGAAGCTGCTTTGCTAACTCGAGCAACATATCTTCTTGCTTCTGGAAAGATTCTTTCTTAGCCTCCAGGGCTTCCTCAAGACGTCCTTCTTTTATAGACTCCTCCATGATATAGCTGTTTAGCTCATCAAACTCTTTAAACTCTTTCGTACGCTTCTCTTTCAGCTCTTTAAGATAATCCTTGTTTTTCACCTTTTGCTTGGAGAATCCTTGAATCTTATCATCCAGCTTCTCAATGTCTGCTACAAGAAGCGCCATTTCCTCTTTCTGATGTTCATGACTTCTCTTCGTCTGTTCCATCACTTGCTGAAGTCTTCCCACGTCTTTTTTAAAGCCTTCTAAGCGTTCAGCCAGCTTCGTCTTCTCTAGGTTTAGCTCATTCAGCCCAAAGGACGCCTCGCGCTCCATGCGGCTTTTTTCTTGTAGAACTTTTTCCAAGGACTGCTTCTCTGCCAGCTCCTCTAAACGTTTTTCTTGAAGGGCTTCATGGGAAGCCATAAGGTCTTCAAGATCTTTTTTACGAGAGAAGATCCCCGAAGATTTCTTATAAATACTTCCCCCGGTCAAGGACCCCCCTGCATTGATGATGTCCCCTTCTAGGGTGACAATTCTGTGGCTATAACCCATTTCTTTCGCCGCCACCAGACCTTCTTCCATATTTTTCGCCACAAAGATTCGGCCTAGAAGATTGGCCGCAATTCCCTGGTACTTAGGTTCAAAGTCCACCAATGTTAAAAGATTCCCAAGGAGCTTTCCTCTTTTAAGCTGAGGATCCTTGGCTTGGAATCCTTTGATTACATTCAAAGGAAAAAAAGTGGCACGGCCAAAGGACCTGGCGCGAAGAATGTCAATGAGGGTTTTGGCATCTTGGTCTGTGGGGGTAATCACATGATTTACCTGAGAACCCAAAGCCATTTCTAAAGCGAGCTCATATCCGCTCTTTGGTTTGATCACTTCTCCCACCAGATGCACCTGGTCTTTGAGTTTATGAGAAGAGTTCTTCATAAAGGTCATCAAGGATTTTACCGCCTTGGTATACCCTTCAAATTGATGCTCCATATTCTTTAATAGCTGCATCTGAGCATCTTGACCCCTGAGCTCCACATCCATATTTTTCATGGACAGCTCAATACTTTTTATGGTGTCCTGAACCTCTTGTGTTTCTCGGCTTTTCAACACCAAATACTGCTCTTGCACCCGACGCTTTTCTTCCAGGGCAGCCATTTCTTTTTCTGTATCTACCTTAGCCATGAGATTCATGGTCATGGATGCTTGATAGCCGTCTAGCACCGAGCGGGTATGATCGATTTTCCCCTTAAGGGTATCTCTTTGACTATAGTATCCTTGTACTTCTTCTTGTAAGAACTTGAGTTTCTCCTCCGCATCTTCTTCTTCATCACGTAACCCTTTTTGTGCATTCTCACTGAGCTTCAAACTATTATCTAGTTCCTTCACGCGGTCTTTTTTCCCTTGAAGAAGTTGTTGAATCTCTTGGATCTTCTCTTGACCTTCTTTGATCTCTAAAGCCAATTGCTCTTTAGCCTGGGTTTCTAGAGTCACGCGTTCTTCTGTGATACTTTGGGCCTTCTCATTTTTTAAAATCTGAGCCTGGCGATCCTCAATTTTTTGCGACAGCAGTGCCAAGTCCCGATGAATGGCTTCACTTTCATCGCGTTTCTCATAGAAGAGGCCTTTTTGCTCATTTTCCCGGGCTTTTTTCTCTTCCATGGATTGCTCAATGGCCTCTAACTTCTCCCCAGCCAAGAGCCTTTTTTGCGCCACTTGGTCATACTCTTTTTGAGCCGCATCTCGACGGCTCACAAGGATTTTTTGCTCTTTTTCAAAGTCTTCTAAATCAGATAAAATCAAGGAAATGGAAATACTCCGCTGTTCTTTACTTAAGATAAGGAACTCTTCTGCTTTTTCCTTTTCTCTCTTAAGGGGACCAATACGTTCGTCATAGGTTTTCAAAATATCTTGTACCCGAAGAAGATTTTGCTCCGTATTCCCCAGCTTCTTTTCCGATTCCTCTTTTCTAGATTTATATTTGACAATCCCCGCAGCCTCTTCTAGGAGTGCACGACGATCATCCATTTTCCCGCTAAGAATGGCTTCAATTTTCCCTTGACCTATGAGAGAATACCCCTCCTTCCCGATCCCGGTATCCATAAACAATTCATGGATGTCTTTCAATCGGCAAGAGGTGTTGTTGATCAAGTATTCACTCTCTCCAGAACGAAAGAGTTTTCTTGTAACACTCACCTCTTGATAGGGAATGGGCAGCCTTTTCTCGCTGTTGTCTAACAAAAGAGTCACCTCTGCAAACCCTAAAGGCTTCCTGAAGTCCGTCCCTGCAAAGATCACATCCTCCATCTTTCCACCACGGAGAGATTTCACCTTCTGCTCCCCTAGCACCCAACGCACTGCATCGGAAATATTAGACTTCCCAGAACCATTGGGACCTACCACTGCGGTTATCCCATTGTTAAAATCAAGGAGTGTCCGGTCCGCAAAGGATTTGAATCCGCGGATCTCTATGGATTTTAAATACATATGGCGCCTCCTTTCTTTTGCCTTCTTAGCTCCATGGTTCCTTGGAGCCTCCCTGGTAGCACTTCTACTTGAATCTTCTTCTTCTCTAAACATCGACGAAAATAGCGCTTCTTATCTGCATAGAGCTTGGATAAGTCTTTTTCTCCTATGCGAAGGAGAAGTTCATCCCCTTCTTCTTGAAGAATTCTCTCTGCCAGTAAATAACCTTCACAAAGCTCTCGAAAAGCTGGATGAAAAGGTCCTGCTAAAACTTCTTTACCAAGCTGAATCTCCTCTGTAGGTTGAAGTCCCACACGAATAACTACAGCCCCCGCCTCTTGATATCCTTGGAGAAGCTTCGCAGAAATCTCCACGGCCTCTTCAAGGGCATAAGGTTTATAGAGGCCCGCATGAAAGGCCTCCGCCATTTCTGTACCTTGAATGACCAAAGCAGGATAAATCCTCACCACATCGGGTTTCAGCGCCAAGCTTTTTTCTAGGGTGTACAAATCCTTTTGAAAAGTGTCTCCTGGAAGACCTACCATGAGTTGATGTCCAAGAACCATCCCAAATTCTTTGATGAGCAAAGAGGCCTTCTTCACTGTATCCTCCCCATACCCTCGTTTAGACAAAGCGAGCACCTCTGCATCCATGGACTGAACCCCTAGCTCTATGATGTCTACGCCATAGGATTTCAGATGATGAAGAATCCCAAGGTCCACATAGTCTGGCCTTGTGGATAGACGTATGTAGTCGATCTTCCCCTCCTCTTTGGCCTTCTTAGCCACAGCCAAGAGCTCCTTTTGTTTGCGAAGATCAATCCCCGTAAAGGTCCCACCGAAAAAAGAAACCTCGACAGTGCATTGTGCCCTGTCTATGGTTTCAAGATAGGCCTCTATGGTTTCTTTCACAAAGGAAGCGGTGATCTTCTCATAATCTTCCCGTAGAGCCCCGGTGATGGAAGCCTGATTACAAAAGACACAATCGTGGGGACAACCCACATGAGGAATGAAGATGGGAATGATTCGATGCTTACCCATGGTGCACTTCCGCCTTCACATATTTCTCTAAGGCATCTTTGGCGGCAAGCTGTTCCGATTCTTTCTTGGAGTAGCCTTCTCCCTTGCCCATGGTGAGATTATCAATGACCACCTTGGAATAAAATTTCCTTCTATGGGGTGGCCCTTCATAGCGAATCATCTCATACTTGATCTCAATTTCTCCATTTTCTTGTAAAATCTCTTGTAGGCTGGTCTTATAATCCAGCACAATCTCATTTTTGTTGGCCATATCAATAATGTCTTGGAAGTTTTCGATGACGAAGGCCTTGGCCGCTTCCATGCCTTGATCCAAATAAACCGCAGCAATCACCGCTTCCACTGCATCTGCAAGGAGGGCAGGTCGTTGACGCCCCCCGGTGATCTCTTCTCCTTTACTCATGCGAATATGTTTGCCAAGCATCCACTTCTTGGCCACCAAATGTAAGGAGGCTTCACAAACGATCAAGGCTCGAAGTTTTGTGAGTTCTCCTTCTGTCTTTTCTTGAAACTCTTTGTAGATTTTCTCGGTGATGGCCAGCTGCAGCACTGCATCTCCCAAAAACTCCAGTTTCTCATTATAATTCATGTTTTTATGCTGGTTGGCATAGGAAGAATGGGTCAAGGCCGTTTCCAAAAGCATTCCATTTTGGAAGGGCCTGCCAATGATTTTTTCAAACTCCATATTGTACTCCTTAATAGAAGTTCATTCGTCAAGCTACCTTTCAGCCTCACGAATAAACTTGTAATCCCTCTCATTATACAAAAAAATCAAAGTCCCGTATATAGCCGAAGCCATCCTACGGGACCTTGCCTATTAATCTTCTCCTACAACTGTGACTAGATAGTTGACTACATCGCCAACAGTCTTGGCATTTTCTGCCTCATCATCAGAAATTTCAATGTCAAACTCTTCTTCAAGGGCCATGACAATTTCCACGATGTCTAGTGAATCTGCTCCCAGATCCTCAAAAGTAGTATCCATGGTTACTTCATTCTCATCCACACTAAGCTTGTCTACGATAATTGCGCTAAGCTTCTCAAAAATCATCTTCTCATCACCTCCATCATTTGTATAATAGTAGAAATATACCACATATGCAAGAAAGAAATTCTTTAGGAAGACATGTTTTCTTTGAACTTCTCTAAATAGTCCTTGTCATAGAAATTCTTGGCTTGACGAAGGGCATTCTTAAAAGCTCTTGCATCAGAAGTGCCATGGGCTTTCACCACAATCCCATTTACCCCCAAAAGACTGGCCCCGCCTTCTTCTTTGTAGTCATTCTTCTTCATGAATTCTTTTAGGCTAGGCTTCACCAATAGCCCGCCAATCTTCCCTTTCAGCGTACTCATCATGGCCCCTTTGATCATGGACATGAGGTTCTTCACCACCCCTTCGTACATTTTTAGCACCACATTTCCTGTGAATCCATCACATACAAGAATGTCCACATCACCGTCCGTGATTTCTCTTGGTTCCACGTTGCCTATAAAATTCAAGCTCTTTTCTTCTTTTAGTAACCCATAAGCCACTTTGGTGAGCTCATTGCCCTTTTCCTCTTCTCCACCAATGTTGATGAGTCCCACTTTAGGATTGGATACTCCTTTGATGGCCTCAAAGTAAACTTTGCCCATTTTGGCAAATTCCACCAAATTATGCGGCTTCACATCTGCATTGGCCCCCAAATCCACCACCATAAACTGTCCGTTCTTCCCTGGCATAAGAGCTGCAAGGGCTGCGCGATCTACCCCTTTGATACGACCAATGACCAAAAGACCTCCTGCCAAGATGGCTCCTGTGGACCCTGCAGATACCACCGCATCTGCTTTTCCTTCTTTGACCAAATCCATGGCTCGTCGAAGGGATGAGTCTTTTTTTCGTCGAATGCCCAGTACCGGGGATTCATTTAAGGTGATGACCTCTCTGGCATCTAAAACGCTTATTTTCTGAGGATCATGCTGATACTTGGCCAATTCCTCTTCGATGATTTCTTTGGGCCCTGTGATGATGACTTCTACGTCATAGGCCTTCACAGCCTCCACAGCTCCTTGCACAGCTTCCTTCGGTGCAAAATCTCCACCCATTCCATCTAAAGCTATTCTCATTGTTTACTCCTCCTCTGGTCACTAAAGAAGAAACACCTCTTCAGCTGAACACTTCTATCTTACTATTTTCAATGTTGTAGAGAATCATATCAAGGATGTCTTAAGAAAAATTTAAAGTTTCGATAGCCAAAGTATTCTTTGGTCATGACTTTCCTCCCTGAAAGTAAATAAACCCGTCTTCTCCAGAGGAGAAAACGGGTAAAAAAAAGGAAAGTCATAGACTCTCCTATTCAACCTCAGTTGTTACAACTTCTTTACCGTTGTAGTATCCGCAATGCTTGCACACTCTGTGTCCAAGCTTCATTTCATGACACTGTGGACATTCAACAATACCAGGTGCACTTACTTTGAATGTTGAAGCTCTTCTTCTGTCTCTTCTGCCTTTAGAAGATTTTCTAGCTGGATTTGCCATTATTACACCTCCTTAAACATATCCTTAAGGGCTGCGAGTCTAGGATCCACTTCTTCTTGGGTACAGTTACACTGCCCCTCATTAAGATCTTGTCCGCATAACTGACAAAGCCCCTTACAGTCCTCTTTACAGAGTACCTTTCGTGGCAATGCCAAATAGATATTGTTCACCACAACATCTCTTATATCGAGAACCTCTCCGCCTTCCAGCGTAAGAATATTCTCATCTTCTTGTTCATTCTTAGAAATCTTCTCATCCACCATAAGGTCTAGTGTATCCTCGAAGTTCTCAAGGCACCTAGAGCACGTATACAGCACCTTAGTGTTCACAGATAGCTTAACATCTGCAACCCCATGATTTACCGTTACATTTCCTTTGATTTGAATGGGTTTCAAAAATTCAATGGTCTCATTGTTATAAACAAGATTCTCTTTGTGGTAGGCAAAATCGATATCCTTGCTTATGGATTTTACGCTTGAATCCTGTAGTATTATTTCCATCTTGAATTCTCCTCATCATCTGCGCTTTACAGATGTTGCTGTTGTTGAGTGATACTTCTCAAGCAAACACATATAATTATATAAAGTCAAATTTCAAAAGTCAAGGTTTTTCTTGCATGGCAAAAACCTCTCCGCCATAGCCCTATCTTTTCTTATATGTGCTCCTTAGTATACCCTATCTACCTTCTCATGTAAACTGATCCATCCTTGGTTCGATCTAAGAATCCATATTCTATGAGATAACGCCGAAGGAGAACATAATCCTCAAAGACGCGAGAAAGGATTTGGTTCACGTCTTTCTCTGTATACTTACGCCCTTCTTTAAAATATTCACTGATTTCTCTTAGTACCACCAATTTCTTTTTCTCTTTGGCCGGAAAAGAAATCAATGCACCTTCTGCTGTGAGATAGGTGGCCAATACTTTCTGCCTTTCATCCTCTGTAGCATGATACCGATCATCCACCATCGTGGCTCCTTTATGAGGTTCCATCACCTCTTCTTTCTGGAGATTCAAGTGGCTCATGAGCTGCAAAAATAATTTTGCTTGCTTTTCCTTCTCCCGCAATCTAAAGCGATGGTTTCGCACTGTACTTTTAGAGATCTTCAACTCTTTGGCAATCTCCTCATCATGAAGCCCTTGATGGAGAAGTGGCAAGAGCATTTCTTGAACTTCCGTAAGTCCTGTGACAGATCTTGGTTTTTTCATCATTTCTGTGAAAGGATCATGCTCCTCCATATGGGTTTTAAAATGCCACTCTGGGGTAACCCATCGCCCATGGATCTGCACAATTTCTCCCTTATGGATCTCATCTCCACAATACCCGCATATCCACAGATCTTCCGTTTCAGTATAATTCATTTCCATCCTATCCCATGTATTTATTTAAACTTTTAATATTATCGTTTGATCATATATAGATTATAATGAATTTTGTTTGATATTTCAACATCATCGCAAAAAAAGATGTAGCCCGAAAGCTACATCTAGTTCTGTCTATTTTACAAGGCTTAAAGTGTCTCTGGCAATCATCACTTCCTCATTGGTGGGGATGATGATGATCTTCACCTTGGAGTTCTCTGTGGAAATAATTCTCTCTTGACCTCTGACCTTGTTCTTTTCTCTGTCTAGCTCAATGCCAAACCATTCCATATCCTTGATGATTTCTTCTCTTGTTTCTGCAGCATTCTCACCCAGTCCTGCGGTGAAAATCACAGCATCTACACCATTAAGAGCAGCCATGAAGTACCCAATGTATTTCTTTACTCTGTAATGGAAGACATCCAGTGCCAACTGTGCTCTTTCGTTGCCAGCAGCTGCTGCACCTTCAATATCTCTAAAGTCTGAAGATACCCCTGAAATACCAAGGACACCAGACTTCTTGTTCATGATGTTGTTCACTTCATCATAGCTATAGCCCTTCACTTCCATTAGGTACGGAATGATGGCTGGGTCAATGTCTCCACATCTTGTGCCCATGAGAAGACCTTCAAGAGGTGTGAAGCCCATGGAAGTATCTACAGACAAGCCACCCTTCACAGCCGCCACAGAGGACCCATTCCCAAGGTGACAGGTAACCAGTTTCAGGTCCTTGGCGTCTTTACCAAGAATTTCTGCAGCTCTTTGAGATACATACTTGTGACTGGTTCCGTGGAAGCCATACTTTCTGATATGGTTTTCCTTGTAAAGATCATAAGGAAGTCCATATAAGAAGGCTTTTTCTGGCATGGTTTGATGGAAGGCTGTATCAAATACTGCCACCATGGGTGTTTCTGGCATCAACTCTTGACAAGCATTGATCCCAATGATGTTTGGTGGATTGTGAAGAGGTGCTAAGGCAGAGAACTCTTCAAGATCCTTCATCACTTCATCAGTAATGATCACAGAGGCAGAATACTTTTCTCCCCCATGAACCACTCTATGACCAACAGCACTGATTTCATCTGAAGACTTGATGACACCTTGTTCTTCATGAAGAAGGGTCTCGATGACATGGGCAATGGCTTCTTTATGACTCTTCATGGGTGCGGTGAGTACATACTTCTCTCTGCCCTCAACCTTTTGGGTCAACTTAGAGCCTTCAATGGCGATTCTTTCCACAAGTCCCGTGGCCAATGCATTTTCATTGGTCATGTCGATTAATTGGTACTTCAAAGAAGAACTACCACAATTGATTACTAAAACATTCATCTACTCTATTACCATCCTTTATTCTTTACTTTTGTTATTTACTTTGCGCTTGTACTGCAGTAATGGCCACCACATTGACGATGTCCTCTACGCTGCAGCCTCTTGACAAGTCATTGATGGGTTTTGCGAAACCTTGGCAAATGGGTCCGATGGCATCGGCACCTGCAACACGTTCCACCAGTTTATAGCCAATATTTCCTGCTTGAAGATCGGGAAACACCAACACGTTGGCTTTTCCAGCCACAGGAGAGTCTGCTGCTTTCTTCTTCCCAACAGATGCCACCATGGCTGCGTCTAACTGCAGTTCTCCATCAATGGATAAATCCGGTCTCAATCCCTGGGCAATCTTGGTGGCCTCTTGTACTTTACTCACCAATTCATGCTTGGCACTACCATAGGAAGAGAACGATAGCATGGCTACTTTAGGCTCAAACTTCATGAGCTTCTTTGCAGATTCAGCTGTGGCCACGGCAATGGCTGCCAACTCTTCTGCATTGGGATTGGGGTTCACTGCACAGTCTGCAAAAAGCATCTGTCCATTTTCACCAAAGCTTTGATCCTTTAAGAGCATGATGAAGAAGGAAGATACCACACTGATCCCAGGCGCAGTTTTAATGATTTGAAGACCCGGTCTTAACAAATCTCCTGTGGTGTGTACCGCTCCGGAAACCATCCCATGGGCGTCATCATTTTTTACCATCATGGTGGCAAAATACATAGGATCTAAAATGATGTTCTCCGCCATGGTTTGTGTGACCCCTTTTTTCTTTCTGAGCTCGTAAAGATCACTGGCATAGCCCTTGGTTCTCTCAGAAGTCTCTGGATCTTCAATGGTGATCCCCTCAATGTTCACACCAAACTTCGATGCATTTTCTTCAATTTCAGCTTGTCTTCCCACCAAAATAACGTCTGCTATTTTTTCACGGTGAAGAATTTCTGCTGCTTTAAGATTTCTCTCTTCATTTCCCTCCGGAAGAACAATCTTCTTTAAGTCGCTTTTGGCAAGCTCCTTCATTTGGGACACAAAATCCATAATAATCTC
>DOKV01000127.1 GCA_003510765.1 Clostridiaceae bacterium
GCCCTCATGAGAGATGTCCTTGGCCTGTCCAATGAAGAAATGAGAGGGGCTTTTTCCTCTTGGAATAAAGGACGACTAGAAAGCTATCTCATTGAGATCACCGAAGACATCTTGGGAGAAAAAGACGAAGAAGGAAAATACATTGTGGATTATGTGCTGGATAAAGCCATGCAAAAGGGTACTGGAAAATGGACCGTCATTTCCGCCTTAGAGCAAGGGGAACCTGTGTCGCTCATCACCGAAGCGGTGTATGCCAGAGTCCTTTCTTCCATGAAGGAAGAGCGGGTCAAGGCGGCGAAGCTCCTAAAGAGAAAGCAGGGGACAGCAAATAAAGAAGAGGTCCTGCCACAGCTTGAAAAAGCCCTCTATGCGGCCAAAATCATTTCCTATGCCCAAGGGTTCTCTTTGCTGAAAAGCGCCTCTGATAGCTATCAGTGGGAACTGAACCTGGGAGCCATTGCCTCCATTTGGCGTGGTGGCTGCATCATTCGCTCCGCCTTCTTAGACGACATCAAAAAAGCCTATGATGAAGAAGAAAATCTGAAGAACCTCATGGTGGCACCACACTTCCACCAAGTGTTAAAAGAAGCGGCGGAAGGCTTACGAAAAGCGCTGGTCTTAGGGATCCAACATGGGGTGGCCATGCCCGCTTTAAGTGCAGCCTTGTCTTACTATGATGGCTATCACACAGAGCATCTGCCAGCCAATCTATTGCAAGCCCAAAGAGACTATTTTGGGGCCCATATGTTTGAGAGAACAGACAAAGCCGAAGGAGAATATTTCCATCACAACTGGAGTGGCGAAGGTGGGGATACCGCTTCCACCATTTATAAGGTATAATGGTGATATCGTTGCAATAAGGGCATGGCGTATCGCCTAGGCCCTGTGTTTAGTAAGAGGTTTCTTAGGTAGAGACCAAGAGACTTACTTCCTTGACCGAATAGAAATGCTGAAGGAGTTAACCCCATGGAGCAGAAAAAAAGAATAGGCATCCCACTGATGGTGTTTACCCTTGTGATGACCATTTTCCTCTTCACAGCCTACATTGAGTTCCAGCGAACCTATGAAGGTCATGTGAAGGAAACAGAAGAAAAAGTGGCCACCATCACCGCCAATCTAGAAGGGCTCATCGCCTCTCGAATGATTGCCGTCAGTGGACTCAAAGCGCATATTGAAATCAATGAAAATTTTACCCAAGAAGATTACGCCTATTTTGCAGAGGGCATTTATGGCACCCAAGGCAATGTGATCCAAGGATTTACCTTCATCACCGATACCACCATCTCCCATGTGTATCCCTATGAGGTATCTAAAAGTGCCATTGGCGTGGATTTGGCCACCGAAGAGAGCCAAGGGAAGTGGGTACAGTATGTGAAAGAAAACTTGGTGCCTGTGATCAATGCCCCTGTGAACCTGGTCCAAGGAGGGGTGGGCATTGTGGTACGTCAGCCCATTCTCATTAGAGGGGACTATTATGGCCAGGTTTCTATAGTTTTCAATTATGAAGAAACCCTTGGGGCTAGTGGACTCCTGGATTTTTCTGAAAATCATCAAGTGACGTTAAAGCATTTTGATCCGTTGCATCAAAGAAATGAAATCATTTGGTCCAACGTCCATGCAGGAGAGCACTTTTCTCCAGAGGGCACCTTGGAAGGAAGGGTGGATCTATTGGGGACATCCTTATCCCTTTTGGCCATCCCTCAAGGTGGTTTTCGAGGAGACTCTATCCTCTTTTATTTGGTCCTGAGCATTGGGTTTTTAGTGTCTTCCATGGCCAGTTTTGCATCCTATAACATCTTAAAGACCACGGGCGCTTTAAAAGTCTCGGAGAAAGAGCTTTTGGAGAACAACACAGAATTAGAAGCGTTGATCCAGCAGCTCAGAGCCAACGAAGAAGAGCTCTTTAGCCAGTATGAAGAAATCACGGAGCAAAGAAATCACATCCGCTTTTTGGCTGATAGTGATTACCTGACCAATCTCTACAATAGGCGTCGCTTTGCCGACGACATGGCAAAAAGAATTAGAGACCGTAAAGAAGGGACCGTGCTCCTTTTTGACATCGACAACTTCAAAAACATCAACGATTCCCAAGGACATAGCTATGGAGATCAGGTGCTCATCCACATCAGCCAAGTGCTTCTACAGCGCATGGCTAAGCATGTGGGGGTGTACCGATCTGGTGGAGATGAATTTGTGCTCCATTTGCCGGACATCGTGAAAGAGGAAGAGATCCAAGTCTACGTGGAAGAGCTCTTCGCCGCCATTAAAGAGAATAATAAAATAGATCAAATCCAAAACCTCATCACCATCAGTGTGGGCATTGCCAAGTATCCAGAGGATTCTTTGAGTGCAGAGGATTTGCTCATGAAGGCAGACATTGCCATGTATCAAGCGAAAAAAGATGGCAAGAATCGGTATTGCTATTTCACCAAAGATCTAAACTCCAACTTTGATCAATACGTGCGTATTGAGCGAGCCTTACAAAAGGCTTTGGAAGAAGAAGATTTTCAAGTGGTCTACCAGCCTTTGATGGATGCCTCCGGGGAGATTGCCTCCTTTGAAGCGCTCCTACGCATGGGCGATCGCAGCTTATCTCCCTTAGAGTTCATCCCTGTGGCAGAGAACTCTGGTCTCATGGTGCCCATCGGGCGATATGTTCTCCATGAGGTGGCCAGGCAGCTTTCAGTGTGGAAAGGGCAGAACCTAGAGGTGAAACCTGTGGCGGTGAATATTTCCGCAAGACAAGTGTACGAAGGCAATCTTTTGGAGACGGTGGTGGAGGCTCT
>DOKV01000155.1 GCA_003510765.1 Clostridiaceae bacterium
ACAGAGATATGGGAAGTATAAGTCGCTCCGATACATCAAGGGAACGGGCGAACCTATCTACCCAATATACGCCATACAGTTTAAAAATCCGATGGCATTTAGTATTAAGAACTGTCTATACACCCCTGAAGGAAGAGAAAAGATACATGACTATCTTGGCAATGAATTAAAGCTGTTGAATCAATTGCGAAAGCACTACCCAAATAACCAAAACATTGAGTACTTTGATAACAGAATTTCATTATACTCAATGCAAAATGGAAAATGCTATGTATTAGGTAAACCCATAGAAACTACAGCCGAAATACATTGTCATCACAAAAAGGCCCGTAAGGATGGCGGAACTGATGAATTCAGGAATCTTGTGTTGATACATGAAGATGTTCATAAACTAATTCATGCGACACAGGAGGAAACTCTCGAGAAATATCTCGGGATTTTGAATCTGAACTCTGAACAGAGAAGAAAAACCAATCGGTTACGCTTTACATTAGGCCTATCCATTATCAAAGAATACGACAAAGAGGGGCAAAAGCTCACCCTGGAAAAAGTTGAAAACTATTTAGATATTTAGCCATAAGATTCTCGATGGAACGCCGTGTGCGGTGAAAATTGCACGCACGGTGTGGAGTGGGGGAAAATCTGGAGATAAGTTCAAAGGATTACCTATCACTATAGCAGGTAATGCAGATAGTACGAGACTTAGCGGGATATTCCTTAGGGCGTTCAGATCTTGTGCGACGTGCCATGTCCAAAAAGAAACATGATGTCATGGAAGAGGAAAGAAAGAACTTCATCTATGGATTAACCGATGAGTCGGGAGAGGTTCTGGTACCAGGGTGTGTACGCCGTGGTATTAAAGAAGAAGTGGCCAACACCATCTTTAATCAGATGATGGATTTTGCCAGCTATGCTTTCAACAAGGCGCATGCAGCGGCCTATGCGGTCATTGGGTATCAGACGGCCTATCTTATGCGCTACCATCCAGCAGAATTTACCGCAGCCATGCTCAATTCTTTTCTTGGCAATGCGGACAAGTGTTTCTCTTATTTGCGCTTTGCCAAAACCTTGGGCATAGAAGTGGCCTCCCCAAGTATCAACGACTCTCAGTGGAAGTACCGGGTAAAAGAGGGGAAAATTCTCTTTGGTCTTGGAGCCATCAAAGGCGTTGGAAAACAAATGGTGGAAACCTTGGTGACAAAGAGGAAAGAAGAAGGGCCCTATAGAAATCTCATGGATTTCTTAGAAAGAAATAGTGGCGCAGGGACTTTAAATAAGCGCGCCGTGGAAGCACTCATTCGCAGTGGTGTCTTTGATGGTCTGGATGGAAACCGTGCCCAGATGCTGGCGGTTTATGAAAGAATCATGGATGGATTCTCTCAAAAGAACAAAAAGAACATTGAAGGACAAGTTTCTTTATTTGCTGATCTTCAGGAAGAAGAAGACATCATGAAGGTGGATTATCCAAAGCTCCAAGAGTTTTCCCATAAAGATTTGCTCTTCATGGAGAAGGACATGACGGGGATGTATCTTTCAGGGCATCCTCTAGATGATTATAGTGAGCGGCTGAGAAAAGCTGTAAGTCACAAAGTATCGGATATTCTAAGTGAGGATCATAGCATCTTAGATGATGTGAGAGATGATGCAGCGCTCTTTGCCGATGCCATGATGCAAGAAAGAACCCTTCAAGATGGAGATCGTGTGATCCTTGGGGGGCTCCTTCGAGGCATTACAAGAAAAATCACCAGAAACTCTGCCATGATGGCTTTTTTACAGCTGGAAGATTTGTCAGGAGTCATTGAGGGGATTGTGTTTCCGAAAACTTATGAAAAGATTGTGGAAGGGTTAAAGGAAGATCGTATAGTGCTCTTAAAGGGACGGGTCTCCATAAAAGAAGAAGAGGACCCCAAACTCATCGTGGAGTCCATTCATGATTTGGAGGAGAAAACAAGCAAACTCTATTTACGTTTCCCGAATATGGACACGGCGAGAAAAGCTGTGCAAGCTCTTCGAACGGTCTTTAAGACTTTTTCTGGGGAAATGCCCATTATTGTGGTGGCACAAGATACCAGAGAGGTCATGCAGCTCTCTAGAGATCTTTGGGTAGACGAGGATTCCCCCATTGTATCTATGCTTCAAGAAAAGTTTGGGGAAGAGAATGTGAAGCGGGTAGAGTCCTAGGATCAAAGATATACAAGGTGGGACATTTTCCATCATCTTGAAATCATTTCATTTTAGAGATACAATAAGATGGGCTAAATTTTAGTGGACGGAAGATAAACTCTTCTGCCTCTTTAGGAGGATGAAAAATGAAGAAAATTGGGATTTTAACAAGTGGTGGAGATGCACCTGGTATGAATGCTGCCATAAGAGCAGTGGTGAGGACTGCCCTGGTGAACAACATGGAAGTGATGGGAATCTACAAAGGATATTTAGGTCTTTTTGAAGGTGAAATACTCCCCATGGATCGAAGCTCTGTTTCAGATATCGTGCAAAAGGGTGGGACCATTTTAAAGACCGCCAGATTCCCAGAATTTGCGGACCCTAAAGTGCGCGAAAAGGCAGCCCAGGTATTAAGAGTCTACGGTATTGAAGGCCTTGTGGTCATCGGTGGAGATGGATCCTTTAAAGGAGCCAAAGGTCTATCAGACCTTGGCATTAAGACCATCGGTATTCCAGGAACCATTGATAACGACATGGGATATACAGATCGCACCATAGGCTTTGATACGGCACAAAACACTGTCATTGATGCCATTAATAAGATTAGAGATACGTCTTCTTCTCACCAAAGAGTATCCGTAGTGGAAGTTATGGGAAGAGATTGTGGAGATTTAGCGCTTTATGCAGGACTTGCTGGTGGTGCCACCACCATTCTTGTACCGGAAAAAAAGTACTCTAAGGAAGAAATTCTAAAAACCGTTATGGAAGGAAAACGCCATAAGAAACATCATAATTTGGTGGTCATTGCAGAAGGTGTGGGGAACGCTGACGAAATTGCCAAAGAAATTGAAGATGTTTCGGGCATTGAGACAAGAGCCACGGTGCTTGGTCATATCCAAAGGGGTGGTATGCCCACAGCCTACGATCGAATCCTTGCCACAAGACTGGGTCACCGGGCGGTGGAACTGCTCATGGAAGGAAAGTCTGGAAGAGTAGTGGGCACCGTAAGAGGAGATATTGTAGATTACGATATTAATGAAGCGTTGAAAATGGAAAGACCATTCAATGAGAAACTGTACCAAATCGCTATGGACCTTGTATAACAAGGGATTGGAGGAACAAGATGCGTAAAACGAAAATTGTCTGTACCATTGGACCCACATCGGATTCAGAGGAAACCATTCGCGCGCTGATGAAGGCGGGGATGAATGTCACAAGACATAACTTTTCCCATGACAATCATGAGCAGCACAAAGTCAAGATGGAACGGGTGCGTAAAATTGCAGAGGAGCTTGGGAAAAACATTGCCATATTACTAGATACCAAGGGACCTGAAATTAGAACCCATAAGTTTAAGGACGCGCCTGTGGCGCTAAAGGAAGGGGAATTCATCGAGGTTTATACCAAAGAAGAGATCCTTGGCGATGCCACAAAGTTTTCTTTAACCTATGACAAACTTTCAGAAGATGTACAAGTGGGTTCAAGAATTCTCGTGGATGATGGCCTTGTGGCGTTGGAAGTGGTGGATCTTAATATGGTCACAGGGATCATCAAGACCAAAATTTTAAACAATGGGACCATTTCTAACAATAAGGGCATCAATCTACCTGGGGTGAAGACCCAGCTTCCAGCATTGACAGAAAAAGACCTAGAGGATTTGGCTTTTGGTGCCAAGATGGGCGTAGACATCGTGGCTGCTTCCTTCATTCGTAAAGCAGAGGATGTTTTGGCCATTCGTAAGGTGTTAAGAAACCTTGGTGCGGATGATGTGTTCCTCATGTCCAAGATTGAAAATCAAGAAGGGGTAGACAACGTAGAAGAAATCATCAAGTACTCTGATGGGGTCATGGTGGCAAGAGGAGATATGGGCGTGGAAATCCCCCTAGAGCAAGTGCCTGGCATCCAAAAGAAGATCATTGAGCTTTGTAACCAAGCAGGAAAGCCTGTGGTGACAGCTACTCAGATGCTAGAGTCCATGGTGCGTTTCCCAAGACCCACTAGAGCTGAAGTTTCAGATGTGGCCAATGCGATTTTAGATGGTACGGACTGTATCATGCTTTCTGGAGAAACTGCCAATGGTAGTTATCCTGTGGAATCCGTTGAGACCATGGTGAAAATTGCAGAAGATGTGGAAGGGCGAATCAAGTACGACAAACTCTTGTCGAAGCATATGATGAGTCATGCTTCTTCTGTACCCATGGCCATTAGCCTAGCTAGTGTAACCACAGCCTATGAGCTGGGAGCCTCAGCCATCATATCCGCCACAGTATCTGGTAGTACCGCAAAGAATGCCTCAAGATTTAGACCAGAGTGTCCCATCTTGGCCATTACACCGAGTAAGTCTGTGGCAAGAAGGCTTGCGGTATATTGGGGGGTTTATCCCATTGTGGCAGAACTTTATGAGTCCACCGATGAAATGATTGACTCCACTGCGCAAATTGCCAAAGAGCGTGGATTTGTGAAAGATGGAGAACTTGTGGTTATCACCGCAGGGCTACCCATTAACTTTGTAGGGTCTACCAACATGATCAAAGTACATCTCATAGGAGAGGTGCTCCTTCAAGGGAAGCGGACCCACGAAACCAAGCAAGTCATTAGTGGCGTGGTGAAAAAAGCCATCAATTTTAAGATGGCCGATGAGAAGATCATGGATGGAGACATCTTGGTGGTGAATGCTTTAACGGATGAATATATGGAGGTTTTACATAAGACTGCGGGCATCATTGTGGAAACCAATCAGGTGACACCAGATATTTCTGTGGAGGCGTTAAGGCATGATATTCCGATCATTGCCGAAGCCATGGAAGCTATGTCAGTGCTTACAGAAGGTACTTTGGTGACCATTGATGGCAAGAGAAGTTTGGTCATCAACGGACGTACCGTATTAAAATCATAAGCTTGTAACAAGAGGGGTCCATGGATCCCTCTTTAAAATTAACATTTTATACACATCTGAAGATAGCCTTGGGACACAACGGCTTTGAACAAAATATATAAATTTGACAATAAAATTAACATAAAATTTACAAATTAGATTCGAAAAATTTACATTTATATCACTTCTGAGTGATATAGTAATACATGTAAAAATTTGAATTATTGGCAACTGATTCAAAAACTTCAGCACCCTATGAATGGGTGCATTTTTTTTGCCTATAATCTGTTGACATGGACTATAATGGAAGAGAATAAGTGATGAATGAGGAATGGAAAAGATGATGAAGAAAAATGATGAACTAGTACTGGAGTTTGTGGATCAGGGTCACCAGGGGGAAGGCATAGGGAAAAGTGGACACTATCCTCTCTTTGTGGACTATGCACTACCAGGAGAAAAAGCTTTGGTGAAGGTGCTGAAGGCGAATAAGAATTATGGCTTTGGAAAACTTCTGGAGGTGCTAGAGAAGAGTCCTCATCGGGTGGATCCTCCTTGCCCATATTATGAGCAGTGTGGTGGGTGCCATTTGATGCATGTGGATGGTGAAGGTCAACGATCCTTCAAGAAGAAGCGGGTGTCTGATGCGCTAACACGGATTGGCAAGAGTACCTTTGATCAGGTGGAAGACACGGTAGGTATGGAAGTGCCGTATGCCTACCGTAATAAAGTGCAAATTCCTTTGGGAAGGGTCCAAGGAAAATTTGTGGCGGGGTTCTATGCCAAAAGGTCTCATCGCATCATTGACATAGAAAAGTGTATGGTGCAGCATCCCCAGGGGGATGCGGTGCTTGGTATTCTTCGCCTATGGGCAGAGAAGTTTCAGCTATCTACTTATCAAGAGGATCAAGGTGTTAATCCTAAAGGGCTTCTTCGCCATGTGATGGTTCGGAAGGGGTTTCACACAGGGGATCTCATGGTGGTATTGGTGGTGACCAATAAGGATGTACCTCATTTGGAGGAGCTCTTGCAAGAATTGAAAGGTTTAGAGGGATTTCAGTCGCTACTTCTTAATATCAACAAAGAAGAGACCAATGTGGTCTTGGGGAAAGAGAATATGATTATTTATGGCAAGGAAGCCATTCATGATACTATTGGTCCCTTTACCTTCAAGATTTCTCCCTATTCTTTTTTCCAAGTAAATCCAAAGCAAACAGAAGTGATGTATGAGAAAGCTATGGCGTACGCTGGGCTTACGGGAGAGGAAACCGTGTTTGATTGCTACTCTGGGGCTGGGACGATTTCTCTCTTTTTGTCTCAAAAGGCGAAGAAGGTTTATGGCATTGAGGTTGTAAAAGAAGCTGTTGCTGATGCCAAGGAAAATGCCAAGATTAATGAAGTGGAAAATGTAGAATTTCTTCTTGGAAAATCTGAAGAGGTGATTTTAGAGCTCATGAATCAAGGTATTTATGCGGATGTGGTGGTTGTAGATCCACCTAGAAAGGGTTGTGATCCAATACTACTTGAAGCCATTGGTGAGATTAAGCCCAAACGATTGGTATACGTGTCCTGTGACCCAGGATCTTTAGGAAGAGATGTTGGCATCATGGAGTCGCTAGGATATCAAGTAGAGAAGGTAACCCCAGTGGATAATTTCCCGCAATCCTTTCACGTTGAGACGGTAGTATTGATGTCAAGGGTAGAGAAGTAAGAGTGTAGAAATGTGAGTAAATAAGCACTTTCCGTGATTTGAGATCTGGCTTTATACCAGAAGGATAATCACGGTTTTTTGTTTTGTGGGAACTTATCCAAGATAGGCATGTTAGATAATTAAGAAGATGATATGGATATTGACGTGGTGAGTTGATACGATTGCTGGCAAAAACGGAGTGAGTTGACAGGATTATTGTCAAAAAATTAGAAAACATTTACACTTTATATTGACCGAGACAATAAAATGAAGTACAATAAATATTAGGTGGGATTATAGCCCTGCACCAGGAGGTGAGAACTTGATAGGATTAGAATATATTTTAAACCTCTATAACCTTCAACATATAGAACTTGCAGAAAAACTTGGCATTAAAAAACAAAATATAAACATGTGGGTGAAAGGGCGACAGAACATTCCAAAGAAATATCTACCGGTTTTAGAAGAACTCTTTGGTATTGCTCAGTCCTACTTTGGACGTGAGCTTTCAGAAATTGAGCAGTTAGAAATCCAGAAGGAAAAGCTGAAAAGAGATCTGAAGCCTGTAATCAAAAAGCATGAACAGC
This sequence comes from Clostridiaceae bacterium, assembly GCA_003510765.1. GTDB lineage: Bacteria > Bacillota > Clostridia > Clostridiales > Clostridiaceae > Proteiniclasticum. The sequence continues at coordinate 7,313 of DOKV01000155.1, forward strand.
AGTTTTCTTTGGGAGAGATTAATGATCTTGTTGAAGTTCCCATCTATGATAAAGAAGAAATGAATGCAATAGAGCG